>JBDSRU010000155.1:0-8581 GCA_039929145.1 Thermoanaerobaculia bacterium | reverse complement strand
GCTCGCTGGCGAGGGACTCGGCGGCGAAGTAGAAGATTCCCGATCGCCACAGAAAAATGTCACAGACCTGATTCTCCACATGCTGGCGCAACGCCTCCTGCACCCGGTCGGCAGGCAGGAGGCCCATCGTTTGCAGGGCATCTCCTAGCTTCTCGCCGGTCCGCTGACAATGTTTCAGCGCGCGGATCAGGTCGTTTTCTTCGAGCAGCCCGTTGACTAGCAGGTGCTGGCCGAAAAACTCGGCGGGATCGTCGGAAAAGCAGGCGACGACTTCGCCGTCGCGCAGGAAAATGCGTTTCTCCGAGCCACTGCGCCGGATCACGAGCGCGCCCGACCGGTGATCGTTCTGCGCCCATTGCAGGATGTCGCCGATAGGGAAAGAGGCGAGGCGGCCGGAGAATTCCATGGTGGAGGGCTGGTATGTTACCTGCACTCTCCCGCTTCTGAACCCGACCGGAGAGGAAAGAGCCCTATGCGCCGCCGACTGTCATCGAAACTGGCTTCAGCTCTGTTCTCCTGCGCCCTCGCAACCGCGGGAATACCGGCTCTGCACGCCGCCGAGCCGAACTGCCGCCTGTGCGCCGGCATCGTCGTCGACGATCCGTTTGCCGCCGCCGCCACGCTCGCGGCCGCACCGCGGCTGGAGAAAGGCGCCCAGATCTTCGTCGCGTGGGACGCCGCCCTCGACGGCACGGCCTCGCCCGCGGGAGCACATCTGCTCGTGGAGGCGGGCGCGAAGCCGTGGATCCGTCTGCAGTTTTCGACCGCCGCGCCGCTCCTCGAGCATGTCGAGGCGCTGCAACACGAACTGGATGCGGCCGTCGAATGGGCGCGTCTGGCGCCGGCGGCGACCGTCTACGAAGTGGTCTGGGCCGGAGATGGCTCGACTCCGATCGACGCGCGCCAGTACGCCTTTCTCGTCAAGCGTGCGGCGGTCGCGATCTCGGGCATCCAGGCGGACGCCCGGATCGTGGCCCAGCCTCTGCCCACCGCCGCGGACTGGCTCGAGCTCTGGTACGGCGAAGGCGTCGCGGCCTATGTCGACGGTGTCGCGCTCGCCCCGGCGGAGGACGGATCCCTGCCGGCAGCGCTGGCGCGGATTTCAGCGCTCGATCCCGGGAAAGCGGTCGTCCTCGAAGCGCTTGCGTATCCCGCCGATGCGCGGCAGGCCGTCGCCGCCACCGCAGCGCAGGCGACCGCAGGTTTCGCGATCACCTTCTTCGACGTCGCTTCCCCGGACGCGGCGAACTTCGCGCCGCTCAAAGTGCTCGCCAACGAGCTCCGAGGCGAAGTCGAGCCCGACAGCAGTACCGTTCCGCAAGGCGGCACGGCGGCCTGGAGCTTCGTGCGCGGCGAGGATCTGGGGCTGCGCGTCGTGGTCGTTGCCCCGGTTGCGCCACCCGATGACTCGACACTTGCCAACTCGACACCTGGAGCTGCCGCGAAACCTTTGCTCCTCAGCTTTCCCGACCCTCAGCTCAAGACGCCGATGCGGATCGATCTCGCGACCGGCGCAGCGACCGCCATGGCCGAGCCGCGGCATTCCGCGACGAGCTCCGACCTGCGTCTGGCGAAGCCCGAAGCGGTCGAGCTCCTGCGCCTGGCGCGCGCCACCGCCGCCGACCTCGAAGGCGTCTCCGAGGAGGTCACGATCGCTTCGGAACGCGAGATTCCGGTCGAGGAGATCCTGCGCCGGCTGCAGGCGTTCGAGGATGGCCAGTCCCGCAAGTTGCTGCGCTACCAGGCGGTCAACGCGACGTCGCTGCGATTCCAGGCCGCCTCGGGCGTCCAGGCGGTCGAGGCCACGTTCGAGGGCGAGTTCTTCTTCCGTCAGGGACAGCCGTTCGACTGGGCATGGCAGAGCTTCTACATCAACGGCGTGAAATGGCGCGGCAAAGAGATTCCGGAGCTCCCCCTGATCCAGCCGGAAAAGGCCGCCGCGATGCCGCTCGAGATCCTGTTCACCAAGGAGTATCGCTACTCGCTCCGGGGCCGCGAGACGATCGACGGCCGGGACTGCTGGGTGGTCGAGTTCGAGCCCGCGGTTCCCGTGGAGGGCAAGAACCTCTACCGCGGCACCGTCTGGATCGATCGCGAGCTCTGGACGCGGGTGCGCTCCCGGGCCGTGCAGCTCGGCCTGCAGGGCGAGGTCCTTTCCAACGAAGAGACCATGAGCTACAGCCCGATCGACGAGAACGGCGCTGCCGCGCCCTGGGCTGCCTCGAGCTACTTCCTGCCGCTCGAAGTCACCGCGCAGCAGGTGCTCTCGGTGCTCAACACCGCGACGGTGGTCGAGAAGTCGGTGCGCCTCACCGGCATCCGCATCAACGGCCCCGAATTCGACCAGCGCCGCGACGAGGTCCTGGCCTCGGAGTCGACGATGGTGCGCGACACCGACAAGGGCTTCCGATACCTGGTGAAGGACGAGGCTACCGGCGTGCGCGAGGTCAAGGAGGGCTTCGACAGCGACCGGCTCTTCCTCGTCGGCGGCACTTTCTACGACGACTCCCTCGATTATCCCCTGCCGCTCGTCGGACTGAACTACTTCAATCTCGACGCCGGGGGCAAAAAGCGCCAGTTGAACGTCTTCTTCGGCGGCGTGCTGGGGATTCTCAACTACGCCGATCCGCGCCTGTTCGAGAGCAAGTTCGACCTCGGCGTCGACGTCTTCGCGATCGCGATCGCTTCGACCGACCAGCTCTTTCGCGACGGCGTCGAATCGCCAGCCGAGGAGGTCGAGGAGCTGCCGGCGCGGGTGAGCATCAATCTGGGCCACCCGCTCGGCAACTTCGTCAAGTGGAGCACGAGCTACCAGATCGCCTACTCGCGTTTCTCGGACAGCGACGAAACTGCCGCGGAGTTCGTCGTGCCGGAGAGCACCTTCACCCATTCGCTCTCGACCGGACTCGCCTACTCGCGCTCGGGCTACCGCCTCGAGATCCAGGGCGGATTCCATCAGCGTCAGAACTGGAGTCTCTGGGGGCTGCCGGGTCAAGCGCTGAGCGAGTTCGACCCGGAGGCCAAGGACTACCTCACCTGGCAGGTCGCGGCGAGCAAGAACTGGTACCTGGCGAACTTCCGCAAGGTCGGACTTTCGTTCGAGTATCTCGGCGGCAGCGATCTCGACCGCTTCAGCAAGTATCAGTTCGGCTTCTTCGGCGGCACCCGCGTGCACGGCTACCAGATCGGCAAGGTGCGCGCCGAGGAGGCCTACGCGGCGCACGCCAGCTACGGTTTCGAGCTCGGATCGCTCCTGCGTCTCGACGGCGTCGTCGATGCCGCATGGGCGACCGACAAGCCGAGCGGACTCGACAACGAGCTCCTCGCCGGAGTCGGCGTCAGCGGCACCTTCATGGGACCGTGGGAGACGATCGTCAACATGGACATCGGCACTCCGGTCGCCGGGCCCGACGACGGACTGGTCGCGTACGTCGTCTTCCTGAAGCTCTTCAAGTAGGCCGCACGCGGCGGACCTCGTTCCGCTCGCGGCGCAGTCAGCGCGGAACGGTCTGCGGCGTCAGGACGATCTGCTGCTCCTGCGGCTGAGGGAGGGGTTCCATGAGGCGCAGGACGGGATAGAGACCCACCTGCTCGTCGTGGAACGGCGTGCGGGCAAACCACCAGCGATAGCGCGCGCCGCGATCGGCTGCGAAGAGCGGATCGGCGAGCGCGCTTTCCCACTCCGCGGCGACCGCCCGGTCGGCGAGCGCGGCGAGCGCGAAGCGATCGAGCGCCCCCGCGTCGATGGACTCCTTGCCTTCGAAGAGTCCGGACACCAGCCCCCAGCTGAGCACGGAGTCCGGCGCCTCCGGCTCGAGGAGCTGGACAGCGACGGCGAAGTCGGGCTGGTCGGCCGGCACCCAGAGGGCGCCTGCGGGCACCGTTCGATGCTCGAGCGCGCGCTTCACTTCCGCCGCGAGCCGCGTCTCGCCCTGGTAGCTCTCGGCCGCAGGCTTCGGTTGTGAGAGCCGGGCAACCTCGACGGTGAGCTCGAGCTCCCGGGGCAGACGCTCGAAACGCAGCCCATGGTCGATCAGCCGGCGCTCGATCTCCGGCCAACCCGGCAGCACCAGGTAACCGCGCGGACGCGGCAGGCTCGCGGCGACCATTTGGCGATGGAACCAGGGCACCTCGGTTTCGCGAACGACGCCGCGTCGATAGTGAATCTGTTCGCCGCCGGCAACCACTCCAGGCTCGAGATGCCAGTCGTAGAACGGCACCCGGAAAGTCTCCGGGGCGGCGCGCTCGTAGCGCACTGCAATCGTGCTGGGCGGCGCCGCCGGCAGCCCCTGCTGGACTACCGCCAGCGCGGCCTCGGCGATCGCCGACTTGAGCGCCAACCCGTCCTGGCCGGCCTGGACAATGAGCGCCGCCAGGAAATCCCGCGTGGCAAGCACCCGCGCGCGGTAGGGCTTGTGCGAGTGCGACTCGAGCAGAACCGCCGGCCGGTTGCGCAGCGGAAAATATCCGGTCGAGTAACGTGGCTCGTAGACCAGGGTTTCGAAGCCGCGCGTCGGGTCCTGACCGTCGATGAGGCTGACGTACGGCCCTTGAGCGTGGCCGGCGGCTTCGACCGCCGCGAGCACCGGCGGGAAGTTCCGCTGCAGCCAGCGGTCGACCGGTGCGGCGAGCAGCGGCGCCTCCGGAACGGCCCAGGTGATGACCCAGTCGAGGTCGACCCCGTCGGTGACATGGGTATCGACGACCAGGTGCGGCTGCCAGGCACTCACCAGGTGCACGAGCTGCCGAGCCTCGGGAGTCACAAGCTTCAGGTAGTCGCGATTCAGGTCGTGGCCGTCGGCGGTGGTGCGAAATCCCATCCCGAGGACCGGGCCGTCCTGGTTCGGCCGGTTGAACGGCGAAACGCGCTCGTGGCCATCGACGTTGTAGATCGGAACGATGAGCAGGGTCGTCGCGGCGAGAAGCTCGCGCCGCCCGCCCATGGCGATGTCGCGCAGCAGCAACAGGACGGCGTCCTTGCCGTCGATCTCGCCAGCGTGAATGCCGTTCTGGACGAGTACCACCGGTTTGGCTACCGCCTGGGCCAGTTCCGGCGTGAACGCCTTCTCGGCCGAGAGGATCACCAGCGGCATCGGCCGCCCGGAAGCCGATTCGCCGTAGAACTCGAGCTTCATCTCCGGCAGACGTTTCTCGAGGCGGCGCAGGAAGGCCAGAGTTTCGTCGTACGAAGGCGTGGCCCGGTACTCGAATCGCTCGGCCGGCGTCAGCCACTCTTCGGGAACCGCGCCTCCCGGCCCCTCGGCAGGAGTTCGAGTGGGAGTGGCCGCCGAAAGAAGAAAAAAAAGGACCAGTAAAGGGAAAGGACGACAAAGCGCCCGCGCCAACCTCGTTCTGGCGGGCGCGACCGCGGCTGCTGCGGCGGCGGTTCCGCGGGACAGGGACTCGCTGTTCACTCGCGTTCCACCACCATCGCGAAGCCGTGCCCACCGGCGGCGCAGACGGTGATCAGGCCGAACTGGAGACTGCGCCGCGCGAGCTCGTGCAGCAGCTGCATCGTGACGCGGACGCCGGTCGCACCGAAGGGATGGCCGATCGCCAGGGAGCCGCCGTTGACGTTCAGGCGGTCGAAGTCCACGACTCCGATCGGCTCGCTGCGGCCGAGCTCCTGGCGAGCAAAGCGTGGACTGGCGAACGCCTTCAGGTTGGAGATCACCTGGGCCGCGAACGCCTCATGCATCTCCACCAGATCGATCTCACCGAGGCGGAGCCCTGCGCGCTCGAGCGCCATCGGTGCCGCGTACGCGGGCCCCTGGAGCAGCTGCTGTCCCGGGTCGGCCGCGGCGTAGGCCCAGGAGCGCAGGTAACCGAGCGGCGGACGGCCGAGAGCGCGCGCCCGGCGCTCGCTCATCAGCAGCACCGCGCCCCCGCCGTCGGTGATCGGCGAGGAGTTGCCGGCGGTGAGCGTTCCGTGCCGCCGGTCGAACGCCGGGCGCAGGGCGGCGAGCGCGGCCATCGAGCTCTCGCCGCGCACTCCGTTGTCGGCGGAGACCGGACGGTCGTAACGCGGCGGCGGGAAGATCGTCACCACCTGCCGCGCGAAAATCCCGGCGGCCTGGGCCGCGGCGGCGCGCTGGTGGGACAGCAAGGCGATTTCATCCTGGGATCGGCGGGAGATGTCGTTCTCGCGCGCCATCTTCTCGCACGCTTCGCCCATGGTCATGCCGGTCGAGCGCTCGGCGATCGCCGGCGGCACGGGGACGAAGTCACGCGGCCGGAAGCTCGAGAGCCCCCGCAGACGCGCGCCGAAACTGCGCGCCTTCGCGAGCGCCATGAACTTCTCGGCGGCCTGTTTCGGGAAGGCGAGCGGCACGTTCGAGAGCGATTCGGCTCCGCCGGCGAGGACGATGTCGGCCTCGCCGCGCAGGATCGCCTCGGCGCCGCTGGTCATCGCACGGTTGGCGGAAGCGCAGGCGAGATTGACCGTCGTGCCAGGGATCGACGGCGGCAGCGCGGCGCGGAAGATGACCTCGCGCCCGAGGTTCGGCGCGTCGAGTGCCGCCACGACGACTCCGAAAATCGCAAAATCGATCTCGGCCGGATCGATCCCCGCCCGCGCCACGACTTCGGCCGCCGGGATGCCGGCGAGATCGACGACATCGAGCCCCTTGAGATCGCTGCCGGCACGCGCGAACGGTGTCCGGCAGGCCTCGACGATCGCCACCCGGCCCGACGGACCCCGCAGCTGTTGGCGCGAGACGCGCAGGATTCCAGGCGCCGCGCCGGGAGATGCGACCGCACGGGTCCAGACCGTGTCGGCGCGATCTCGCACCTCGGCTTCCGCCGAGGCGTCGTTCGGCGCCGGCAACGGTGCCGGCGGCATTCCCAGGTCTGGCGTCTCCGGCATCGGTATCTCCTTCGTGCCCAGGGTTATACCAAAGTGGTTCGAGAGAGCGGCGCTATCTCATGGGCGAAAAACGGTGAAAGCGCACGCCACCGCGCCTCGACCCGAGCGAGGTCCGCTACCGAAGGCTCTCCGGAAACAACGGCCAGCCGTAGCCGTCGGGCGCGCTGCCGGAGCCAGCGCTGCCGCAGAAAGCGCGGCGCCATCCCCTCGATCTCCGCGGCCAGTGCGCACAACTCGTCGGCGCTTCCCGACACCACCGTCGGGCGCGCCCAGGCAAAGAGCTCAGGGTGAAGCGCGGCACCGGGCTCGAGCAGAATCGCCGCTCCCGTCTCGATGGCCCATCGTGCAAGCGCCAGCTCTGCGGGATCGGCGAGTGGCCGCCACGAGATCCAGACGTCGCGGGCCGCCTTCGGAGAGGGGGCAGGCAGCCTCGGAGCGGCTGCCGGATCGCCGCTTTCCGTACACGCGGAGGTGAGGAAACCGCCGAGGAGATGCACTGCCTCGAGCTCGACCACGACACCCTTTACCGAAAGCCTTTCGCCCCGGCGTCCACCCTCCTCCAGGAAGGCAGCCGCCAGCCCAAACGACCACCAGCGGAAATGCCCTCTGGCGTTGCGGTAGAAGAGAAAGGGGGTCTCGGGCTGCGACACCGCAGCGCGGGCGAGCGCTTCGGCGACACCTCCCGTGGACGGCGCGGAGGAGCTCAAGAGGCGTCGCCGGGCCGGGCGGTCAGGCGGCCGCGGTACGCATGGCGGTGCCGATCTTCTGCTCGATCATGCCGCGCATCATGCTCGCCGGCGGCCCGAGGCTGGCCCGCCCGACGAGCTTGCCGTCCTCGAAAGTGATCGCGCCTTTGGCCCCCGGCCCGGAGAGCTCGAGGGTGTCGCCCGCCCAGGTGCGGCGCAGCATGCCCCCCGGAAATTCCTTGGCCAGCGCCGCGTCGAGCGCCGCACGAATCTCTTCCATGCCGGTCTTGGTCGTCGGGACTTCGAGTGTCAGGTCGCTCATACGCCGGAAAATTACCACAGCGACGGCACGCATCCTGCTACAGTCGAACGGCATGCGGTCGCTTCGGCACCCCCTCGCCTGCCTCCTCGCTCTCCTTCTGCCGTTCTGTCTGACTGCTGGCTCCTGGGGCGCCGAGCCTGCGGCCGTCGACCCGATCCGTACCCAGACCCCCGACGAGGAGCTCTTCAACAAGAGCCTGGAGGCGGCGGCGCAGGCGGTTCAGGTCTACGGTTCCTGGGACAATCCGGAGGCCCTGGCGCGCGTCTCCGCGATCGGCTACCGGGTGGCCAGGGAGGCCAACTACACCGAGTTCCCGATCTCGTTCTTTCTCGCCGACCTGGCCGAGCCCAACGCCTTCGCGCTGCCCGGCGGGCACATCTTCGTCACCCGCGGGATGATCGAGATGGGGCTCAACGACGACGCGCTCGCGGCCCTCCTGGGCCACGAGATCGCGCATGTGGTCAAGAAACACGGTCTCCGCCTCGAGCGCAAGGCGATGCTGCTCAACATCCTGTCGCAGGCAGTGCTGGTAGGCGTAGCGGTCGCTGCCGACAAGAACCGTGAGCCCACCCTCAACGTGCCGGACCCTTACGGCTACTACAACACGCGCGACCGTCCCGAGGGCAACCTCGTCTTCGGCAGCTACGCCGCCAGAGTCATCCTGTCGGAGCTCCTGCTGCGCAGCTACAGCCGCGACTACGAGGACGA
>JBDSRU010000154.1:0-3038 GCA_039929145.1 Thermoanaerobaculia bacterium | reverse complement strand
CAGGCCAACGACATCAACGAGTGCGGAGCGGACGTCAGCTATCCGGCTCCGGGCGGCACCTGCACGAGCGTGACCTGCAACCCTGCCTCAGGCGCCTTCTTCCCGGTGGGAACGACGCCGGTGACCTGCAGCGATCCGCTCGCCGTCGCAGGCTGCGGCTTCAACGTGACGGTCAACGACATCCAGCCGCCGGTGCTCGTCTGCCCGGCCGACATCTCGCAGACCCTTCCGCCGGGCGATCCGTCGGGACCGGTCTTCTACCCGGATCCGACGTACTCGGACAACTGCCCCGGAGGCGGACCGGCGACCTGTGTGCCGCCTTCCGGATCGGAATTCCCGGGCGGTGCCACCACTCCGGTGAGTTGCACGGCTCTCGATGCCTCGCAGAACACCGCCACGTGCTCGTTCAACATCTCGCTCGGCGTGACGTCGATCGTCGAGGTTCCGACGGTTTCGCGGTGGGGGCTCATCGCCCTCTCGCTGCTGATCGCCGGCGCGGCCTTCCTCGTCCTGCGGCGCCAGAGCTGATGACCTGACGCGGCGAGTTCTCGCCGCTCTCTCTCCAGGCCCTCTCGCCCTCCGCGGCGGGAGGGCCTTTTGTTTGCCCGGACCCCGGCTCGCCGCCGAGCGCTCAGCCCGTCGGAAGCGAGGGAGCGGCAGATCTGCGATCGCGCTGCGGACGGCGCGGCACGAGCTGCGCCAGCGCGAGGGCGAAGCCTCCGAGGAGGATGATCGTCGGCCCTGCCGGCGTCGCGAGGCGCGCCGAGAGCCACAGCCCGCCGACCGTGATCAGAAGCCCGACCGTGCAACCGCCGGCGACGATCGCCGGCAGGCTGCGAAAGAGGCGCAGGGCGACGAGCGGCGGCATGGCAAGCAGCGCAATCGCGAGCACGACGCCGACCAGGGAAAGCAACGCCACCACGGCGAGGGCGACGACCAGGAGGAGCACGAAGGACAGCGTGCCGACCGGCAACCCCTGGAGCCGCGCGTGCTCGTCGTCGAAGGCGGTCGCCACGAGCTCGCGACCGAAGGCGAGGAGCACCGCGACCGTCGCGACGGCGAGCACTCCGAGCACGAGGAGATCGGTCGGCCGGACACGCGAGAGATCTCCGAACAGGATCGATTCGACCGCCGCGTCATCGTGAGCCGCACCCGAAAGCAGCAGCATCCCGATCGCCATCCCGACCGCCCAGAAGACACCGATGGCAGCGTCCTGGCGCGCCAGTCGCTCGCTGCGCAAGGGCGAAAGCAGGCCGGCGGCGAGCACCGCCACCGCGCCCGCTCCGAGCCGGGGATCGAATCCGAGGAGAAGCGCCAGGCCGACGCCGCCAAACGCCGCATGCGCGATGCCTCCACCCAGCGCCACCAGCCGGCGCAGCACCACGATCGTGCCCACGAAGCCGCAGAGGAGGCTCGCGAGGAGCGCCGCCCCTAGGGCGCTGGGAGAAACGCCGAGCGCCGCGGCAGTCGCCGCGAAGAGGTCGGACACGTCAGCCCCGCCCGTGACCGCAGATCAGCGGATGGGAGTGGAGGGCGTTCGTTTCGAGCGCTTCGAGGCGGCGATCGACGAGCACCGCGCGCTGCGCCACGAAGGTACCTGGCGCGAGGTCATGGGTCGCGAGCACCACCGCAGTCGAAGCAGGAAGCGCCTCGAGCAGCTCCCAGAAGGCCCGCCGCGACGGCTCGTCGAGCGCCGCCGTCGGCTCGTCGAGGACCAGCAGGTCAGGTTCCGCGACCAGCGCGCGCGCGACCAGCGCGCGCTTCAACTCGCCGCCCGAGAGCTCGGGCAGGTAGGCGCGGCGCAGGTCGCCGAGACCGAGCCGGGCGACGACCTCGTCCACCAGCCGGCGATCGTGCGCGCAGACCGGAGCGAACCGCAACAGCCGGCGGCGATCGCGCAGCCTGCCCTGCGCAATCATCTCCTCCACGCGCACCGGAAAGTTGCGATCGAACGCCGGAAACTGGGGCACGTATCCGAGACGCAGGCCGGGCCGACGATCGATCGCGCCGGCCGTCGGGCGCAAAAGCCCGAGAAGGAGGCGTACCAGCGTGCTCTTGCCGCCGCCGTTGGGACCGAGGAGCGCGAGGCGGTCACCCGAATCGAGCACGAGGTCGACCTCCGCCAGCGCAAGGTCCGCGCCGTACCGGTACGACACCCGGTGAAAGGCAACCATCGCTCGAGAGTTGGCCACTTCGGACACACACTGATGATATTACATTCTCACGGAGCTACGGACCCGCCTGTCCAGGAGCGCGCCCGGCCGCTCAGCCCGCCCTTTCCGCGAGCGATTGCTGACCGCCATGGCGCAGCAGGAATTGCTTGAGATGAAGCTTCCGCGCCGTGTTGGCGGAACTCATGTAGCGCACTGTGCCGAAGATCGGCCGCTCTGGTCCCCAAGGCCGGTCGAAACGGCCGAAGCACCAGAAGATTCCGCTGTAGGAATTGGGATTGCGGCCGTCAAGTGCATACCGGTTGTTGAGGTCGACGAGCGTGGCGACCGCCTCCAGCGGCGACGCCGACCATTCGAGCGCCTTCTTTCCCCACAGCATGCGCAGGTAGTTGTGCATCCGACCTTCGGCGACGAGCTGCCGCTGAGCGGCGTTCCAGAGCGGGTCGTAGGTCCGCGCCGCGGCGAGATCGTCGAGCTCGTAGCGCGGCGAGCGCAGGTCTCCTGCATGCTTCGCCAGCGTCGCGAGCGCCCACGGCGGCAGGGACTCGTAGCGCCCGTAGTCGGCCCGGTGATGACAGAAGTGGTACCCGACCTCGCGCCACGTCACCACCTGGTCGAGGAACGCCTCCGCGGGACGCGACATGCGCCACCAGCCCTCGCGCGCGCCAGAGGCGCTCGCGGCGACGTCCTCCGGCGACCACCTCTCCGCCTGCCCCAGGTCGTGCAGGATCTGATGCACGGAGAGATGCCCGAAGTGCAGGTAGGGCGATAGACCGCTCGCGCCGTCGTCATCCGGATGGTTGCGCCTCTCCGGATAAAGAAAAAGCTTCTGGTAAAGGAAAGAGGCCCAGGTGGCTTCAGCGGCCT
>JBDSRU010000153.1:0-3274 GCA_039929145.1 Thermoanaerobaculia bacterium | reverse complement strand
GAGTTCTTCACCCCGATGCCGATGACGTACTTGTTGTTCTCCTTGAGCTTCGACACCAGCGGCGAGAAGTCCGAGTCGCCGGAGAGCAGCACGAAGGTGTCGAGATGCTCCTTCGAGTACGAGAGGTCCATCGCGTCGACGACCATCTTGATGTCGGCCGAGTTCTTGCCGGTGTAACGCCGCTGCGGGATGTCGATGAGCTCGATCGCCGCCTCGTGGAACGGAATCTTGAACTCGCTGTAGCGCTCCCAGTCGGCGTAGGCGCGCTTGACGATGATCTTGCCCTTCTCGACCAGCCGCTCGAGCACGAGGTTGATGTCGAATTTCTTGCTCTCCGAGTCGCGCACGCCGAGCGCCACGTTCTCGAGATCGCAGAACAGGGCGATCTTGCGCTCCTCTTCCTGCGCTTGACGTTGTGACGATACGGCGACCGGCATCGACATGATGAGTTGCCGCGCCAGATCCTCGTCGTCGTCCTCGTCATCGTCTTCTTCCCACTCGCGCGGCGACTCCTTCACGCCAGCAGCTCGCGCCTCGCCCTCGCCGGCGGACGCCGGCGCAGCGGCGACGCCGCCGCGGCTGCGGCCACGTCCACCGCGGCGACGACGACGGCGGCCCGAACGCTCCGCGGTCTCGCCGCCCTCGGCCGTTTCGCCAACCTCGGAGAGCTCGCCGACTTCCGAGAGCTCGGCCGCATCGGAGTCGTCAGCGGCGTCGTCGGTGGGATCGATGGCATCAGCAGCATCAGCGCCGTTGGAACCGCCGTAGGCGTGCTCGCCCGTTTCCGCGTCATCTGTCTCGAGAACGCGGCGGGGCGCGAAGAAGCCGGCGATTTCGTGGGCCGGCGCGGTAGCGGACTCGCCCTGCGGCTCCTCGGCAGCGGCGCGATCGGCCGCCTCCGCCTCATCCAGCGCGGCCTGCGCGAGAGCCGCCCGGCCGCCGACGAGGTCGGCGATCGACGGCACGCTTTGCTCCTGGCGCGCGGAGCCCTTTTCGTCCCGCCGCGCGCGCGGGGTCTCGGGTTCATCCGACTCTTCTCCCGGCGGACGCAACCACCAGGGGCTCACAGTGCTACTCCGGACGACAGAAGCTTTGATTTCACGACGACTCCTTGCACAGATGGACTGGTTCTCTGGACCCCGAGGGCGCGAGCGGCGAAGGGCCGCGCCTCACTGCGGGGACGGAACAGACTCCAGTCTAGCACCGCCCCCCGAGGCGGCGACCGCAGTTCAGTTGTCGCTGGTCCCGGTCGCGCCGTTCACGCAGTCCGGGGAAAGCCCTTTCGGCTTGCGCGGGAGGGGCCTTCGGCGTACGATCCCGCCACTTTCCGATTCCTGTTTCTTTCCGGGAGAACAACATGGCCGAGGAGCAAGACAAGAAGTTCCAGCCGTACGTCGCGGCATCGACGATCATGCCGGAGTTCACCCTCAAGGCGATCCTCCTCGGATCGGTCTTCGGGCTGATCTTCGGCGCGGCGACGGTCTACCTCGCGCTCACCGCCGGCCTCACGGTGTCGGCGTCGATTCCGATCGCGGTCCTGGCGATCGGCGTCTTCAAGTACATCGGCAAGTCGACGATCCTCGAGAACAACATGGTGCAGACGATCGGTTCGGCTGGCGAATCGATCGCCGCCGGCGTCGCCTTCACCATTCCGGCGCTCATCTTCCTCTCGAACGGCGAGTCGTACTTCACCTACTTCAACATCTTCACCCTGTCTCTGGTCGGCGGCATTCTCGGCGTGCTGTTCATGATTCCGCTGCGCCGGGCGCTCATCGTCAAGGAGCACGGCATCCTCCCGTACCCGGAAGGCACCGCCTGCGCCGACGTGCTGGTGGCCGGCGAGAAGGGCGGTTCGCTCGCCAAGATGGTGTTCAAAGGGCTCGGAATCGCGGCCCTCTACAAGGTGTCGATGGAGATCCTCGGGCTGTGGAAGGCGACGCCGATCTACTCGGCCGCCAAGGACTCCGCCTTCCCGCGGGCGACCGTCAACTGCGACATCACACCCGAGTATTTGGGCGTCGGCTACATCATTGGACCCAAGATCGCCGGCGTCCTGGTCGCCGGCGGCGTCCTCTCCCAGCTGGTGCTGGTGCCGTTGATCGCCATCCTTGGCGACACGATGGCCGCGGTGCTCCCACCCGGGACGATTCCGATCGGCGACATGAACTTCAACCAGATCCGTCTTTCTTACGTGCGCTACATCGGCGCCGGCGCGGTCGCCGCCGCCGGTCTCATCACTCTGATCAAGACACTGCCGACGATCGCCGCCGCCTTCAAGGAGAGCTTCAAGAGTCTGCGCGAGAAGAAGGGTGCCGGCGACGTCGCCATCCGCACCGAGCGCGACATGCCGATCACCTGGGTGATCTTCGGCACGATCATCCTGATCGGCATCATCGCGGTCCTGCCGCAGCTGCCCGGCGACGGCTTCAGCGCCAAGCTCCTGATGGGGCTCCTGGTCGTCGTCTTCGGCTTCTTCTTCGTCACCGTCTCCTCGCGTATCGTCGGCATCATCGGCACCTCGTCCAACCCGGTGTCGGGGATGACGATCGCGACGCTCATGGGCACCTGCCTGCTGTTCGTGGCGCTCGGCTGGACCGGTGACGCCTACCAGGCGGTCGCGCTCTGCGTAGGCGCCATGGTCTGCATCGCCGCTTCGAACGCCGGCAACACCTCGCAGGACCTGAAGACCGGCTACATCCTCGGCGCGACTCCCAAGTTCCAGCAGTGGGGCCTGATCATCGGCGTGATTGTCTCGGTCTTCGCGGTCGGCGGAACCATCATGCTGATTGACAACGCCCAGGTCGCCGAGCCGCTCGTCCCGGGCCACGCCATCGGCTCCTCCGACTACCCGGCACCGCAAGCCAATCTGATGGCGACGATCATCCGCGGCCTGCTGGCGCAGGATCTGCCCTGGGGCCTGGTCTTCGCCGGCATGGCGATCGCCGTGGTCATCGAACTGTGCGGCGTGAAGTCGCTGTCGTTCGCGGTCGGCCTCTACCTGCCTCTATCCACGACGATGCCGATCGCCATTGGCGGCTTCCTGCGCGGCCTGATGGACCGCAAGTCCGGCAACAAGGGCCACGACGAGTCGGAGATCACCTCCGGCATGCTCTACGCCACCGGGCTGGTGGCCGGCGGCGCTCTCACCGGCGTGCTGATCGCCGGCCTGCAGGGCTGGCGCACGGGACCCCAGCGGAGCATCGCTCAGGACATTCTCGACAGCGTCGGCGTCCACGGATGGGAGAGCTACGGCACCACCGCCGACATCATCGGT
>JBDSRU010000152.1:0-3128 GCA_039929145.1 Thermoanaerobaculia bacterium | reverse complement strand
TTCGCTTCGCTTTCGAGCAGTTCCTGCTGCGCCCGCCGCTCTACGGTGACGTCTCGCGCCGTACCTCGGACGACCGGTGTGGGTACGCCTTTGGTGCGCAGGGTGCTGGTGAACTCCCAGAAGCGGATCTCGCCGGCAGCGTTCCGGATTCGCATCAACCCACTGGCCCGGCCCTCGGCGCGGAAGGCCGTCAGATACTCAGCGAAGCCGCCGCGCACCTCCGGCGCGAGGAGATCGACCACGTTCATTTGGAGAAAGGCCTCGCGAGAGTAACCGCTGAGCGCGAGGCCAGCCTCGTTCACCGAAAGCATCCGTCCTTCGAGGTCGTGCGTGCAAATCAGGTCCAGGCTGTGGTCGACCAGGTCACGGGTATGGTCCTCACTCGCGCGAAGCGCTGCCTCCGCCTCCCGCAGTCCGGTAATGTCCAGTACGGAGCCCTGTATGAACGGCTCGCCCTCCGCACCGTTCGGCGCGAAGTGGCGCGCGGCGGTCAACACGAAGAGCATCGAGCCGTCCTTGTGCCGCAGGCACTCTTCGAAATGCTCGACGGAACCGGACCGGCGCAGCGCGGCGAGAAACTGTTCTCGATCGGATGCAGCGAAATAGATCTGCGCCGTCGGTCCCCCTTCGAGCTCTCCCCGCGAGGCGTAGCCGAAGATCCGGGCAAACGCGTCGTTGCACTCGAGCAGCTGCCCGGCGACCGACGAACGAAAGAATCCCGCGGGGCTGTCGTCGAAGAACGCGCGATATCGACTCTCGGCCGCGCGGGACACTTCTTCAGAAGCCCGCAGCGTCGAGTCGTTGCGCATGGAGACCACCGCGGCTTCCCCTTGTCGCTCTTCGCGGCTGCTCGTCTTGGCTCCTCCAGAGGCTCTTGAACCGCTCGCCCTCTTCCTGTTTACGCCCGCACTCTACTCAATGGCGGGGGTCGGCGCACGCCAGTCTCGCGCCGCCGATTCCGTGCGCACTCCTCCCGGCGCTGGAATGCTCCAGCGAAGCGCTCGAGTCCTAGGCGGCGACCGGTGAGCCGTCGTGCACGACCAGCCGGTCGCGGCCCTGGAGTTTGGCGCGGTAGAGCGCCGCGTCCGCGAGGCGCACCAGGGCCTCGCCGTCGGTGGCCTGCGTCGGGTAGGTGACGAGGCCGATCGAGGTGGTGACAGGTCCGATCGAGTCGCGCCCGAAGCGCACCATCGCCCCGCGCTGCGCGGCGATCAGGGCTTCCACGCGGGAGCGGGCGTCTTCGGGCGAGCACTCGGGCAACACGAAGCAGAACTCCTCGCCGCCGTAGCGGCAGAGCAGGTCCTCGCTGCGGAAGTGGCGGCGGGCCGCTTCGGCGAAGCTCTGGATCGCCAGATCGCCGGCCTCGTGCCCCCAGGTGTCGTTCAGGTTCTTGAAATGGTCGAGGTCTGCCATCACCACGGTGAGCGGCAGGTTGCGACGGCGGCAGCGCTCGATCTCGCGCGGCAGCGACTCCTCGAGGAAGCGGCGGTTGTAGAGGCCGGTGAGGCCGTCGCGCACCGATTGCGACTTCAGGCGCTCGCGCAGGGAGAGATTGCCGAGCGCGAGCGCGAGGGTGGTGGCGATCGATTCGAGCTCATCCAGGCGCCGCTCGAGTGGCGCCTCGGCGAGCGACTCGGCGGGAAAGGAGACGTGCAGCAGGCCGACCGTTTCGCCCTGGGTGACGAGCGGCAGGCAGGCATACGGATCGCGCAGTCCCTGGCGGCCGCCTAAATGCTCGCAGACCAGCTTGCGGTCGACGTCCGGGACCAAATAGCTGTGCCCCCGCCGCAGCGCCCAGCAATCCGAAGGCGACGTCTGCGGCTGGAGAACGTGCTCGCGCGGACCGAAGCGCGAGCGCAGCTCGAGATCGTCGCGCGAGGGGCTGATGATGTGGAGCGCCCCGGAACCCTCCGGCAGGAGAACCGGCGTCAGCCGCTCGAAGATGGCGATCGCTTCGCCGGAATCGGTCGCTGTCTGAATCAACTGCGAGAACTCGTGCAGCCGCGACGCCGAGCGTTCGTTCCGGTCCAGCCGATCGGCCATGGCGTTGAACGAAGTCGTGAGGCGGCCGAGCTCGTCGTCGGAGAAAACCTGGGCGCGCTGCGCGAGCTCACCGGCGGCCAGCGCCTTGGTGGTCTGGGCGATCGCGCGGATCGGCAGCGACAGGCGGCGGGCGAGGCGGAGCGCGAGGGCGAATGCGAGCAGGGCAGCTGTCGCCAGGCCGGTGGCGACGGTCACTCGCGCCGCCGCCGGGCGGCCAAGGATCGCGGCTCCGGCGGCGAGCGCGGCGAAGGCCACGGGAGCACAGGTGGCGACCAGCAGCCGCTGCGGCAGATTGTAGGGCGCAAGCGTCCTGAACCAGTTCATGGGGCTCTTCATCGTCCGCACCTCCGGCCCGAGCGCGGAAGCGCGCCGGGCCCGTTCTGAGTACCCCGTCGGTCCGGGCTGGACAGGAGAGCGGAGGATCCGCTCGGCGGGGTCGTTGGAGAGCAGCGCATTTGGAATTGGATGGAACGCAAGCCAGATGCCCAGCCGAAGCTGCGCAGCGCGCCCTGCGGCCGGTGCTGTCCGGACGGCTATGGACCCATGGAATCAGCGACTTGCCGCTTGCGGCTGCGGCCCGAACCGGGCTCGGTCGACGGCGCGTCGGTTTCGTTCCGTCTCAAAAGCATTCCGGATTCCAGACTCGGGACTCTTCAGCCTGGCCTGCGAGGAGCGGTTCCCGGGCAGCTATGAAATCGCTTGGCACCCACTAGGGCGCGACCTGGAGCGAGCTCGCGGCGGCTGACCGCCCGGCGGCCTTCCCAGGCGAGGCAGCCTTCGCCGCGAGCGGCCCGTCGAATCGCGTCTTTCCGGGCGGCAGGGTGGCTATCGGCACAGGCAACAGCCGCTCTCGCCTCTGGATGTCGGAAGACTACGGCGTGAATTGGCAGTCCCGCGCCGCGCCGTTGCAGCAAGGGGTCGAATCCGCGGGCATCTTCTCGCTCGCCGGCGGCGCCGCTGCAGAGGCGGCGGAGTGGATCGCGTTGGGCGGCGACTTCAAGGCCGACCGTGAGCCCCGCGAAGCGCGGCGGCCTGGTCATCCTCTCGGGCGCCGGCGGCCGGCTCGCGCGCCTGGTCTCCGGCGC
>JBDSRU010000151.1:0-5293 GCA_039929145.1 Thermoanaerobaculia bacterium | reverse complement strand
GTGTGGCCATGGACTTCCTGCAGCAGGTCGAGAGCCAGCTGGTGATGCGCAACTACGACGGCTTCCTGAAGCGCGGAAGGATCAAGGGACGCCGTGGCTGAAGTGGCTGAAGTGGCTGGCCGTCGCCGCTCCGGCGGCCTGCGCGCGGTCCTGTTGGGCGCGCCGGGGAGCGGGAAGGGCACCCAGGCGGAGTTTCTGGCCGCGGCACTGGGTGTGCCGGCGATCTCCACCGGAGCGATGCTTCGGGACGCTGTCGCTCTGGGCTCGGCTCTGGGGATGAAGGTCGAAGACGTCATGGCCTCCGGCGCTCTGGTCGACGACAGCCTGATGGCTGACGTCGTCCGGGAGCGGCTGGGTCGGCCCGACGCGGCATCTGGCTTCCTCCTCGACGGCTATCCGAGAACCACGGGCCAGGCGGCGACGCTGGACAGCATTCTCGAGGAGCGCCTGGAGAGTCTCGACGCCGTGGTGATGCTCGACGTGCCCGAGCCGGTGCTGGTCGGACGCGCGGTCGCCCGGAAGCGGGCCGACGACCGGGAGGAAGTGGTTCGGGAGCGCCTCCGGATTTACCGGGAGAAGACCGAGCCGCTGGTCGAGCACTACGAGCGCCGCAGTCTGTTGCGACGGATCGATGGCGAGCAGGCCGTCCGCGAGGTTACTTCGGCGATCCTGGAAATGCTCGGGAGGCAGGTCTGAGCATGGTACTGAAAACGCTGGGCGAGCTCGAGCTCATGAACGAGGCCAACCGGATCGTTCATCTGGTTCTGGTCGGCCTGGCGGAGCGAGTAGGGCCCGGGGTCACGACCCGCGAGCTCGACCGCTTCGCGGAGAAGACCATCCGGGAGGCCGGGGCGGTTCCGGCCTTTCTGCACTACAAGGGCTATCCGGCCACGCTCTGCACGTCGATCAACGAAGTGATCGTCCACGGCATCCCGGACGAGACCGTCCTGCGGGACGGCGACATCATCGGGATTGATTGTGGGGTGGTATATAAGGGATACTACGGCGACGCTGCCAGGACCTACGCCGTCGGGACGGTTGCTCCCGCGGCTCTGCGGCTGATGGCGGTGACGAAACGGGCCCTGGAGTTGGCAGTCGAGGAAGTCCGTCCGAACAAGCGCCTCTCCGACATCGGACACGCGGTTCAGGTCTACGTCGAGTCGGAAGGGTTTTCCGTGGTGCGAGATTTTGTGGGGCACGGTATCGGAACGGCCCTGCACGAGGATCCGCAGGTTCCCAATTTCGGGGAGCCCGGCCGGGGTCCGAAGCTCAAACCGGGCCTGGTGATTGCCATCGAACCGATGGTCAACGCCGGCGCTCCGGCGGTGAAGGTCGACAGGGACGGCTGGACCGCGCGGACGGCGGATGGATCGCTGTCAGCCCATTTCGAGTATTCGGTGGCGGTCACCGATCACGGCGCCAGGATTCTCGGCGTCGGAGCTATCTGAAGCACCGGCTGTCAGGGAAAAGACGAGGAAGAGAGTTTGTCCAAGGAAGACGCGATCGAAGTCGAAGCGACGGTGATTGAACCGCTCCCCAACGCCATGTTCAAGGTGGAGCTGGAAAACAAGCACCAGGTGCTGGCGCATATTTCAGGGAAGATGCGGAAGCATTTCATTCGAATCCTTCCCGGCGACAAGGTCCTGGTCGAGCTCTCGCCCTACGATCTTTCGCGCGGGCGCATTGTCTACAGGTTGAAGTAAAACCGGTATCAGAAACGGTCTCGAGAGGTAGCCATATGAAAGTTCGGTCTTCAGTCCGACGGATCTGTCCGAAGTGCAAGGTCGTGCGCCGCGCGGGCGTCGTGCGGGTGATCTGCGACAACCCGAAGCATAAGCAGCGGCAAGGGTAAGGGACGACGATGGCGCGCATTGCAGGAGTGGATCTCCCCCAGAACAAGCAGGTGTGGATCGGCTTGACGTACATCGTCGGCATCGGCAGGGCGCGCTCGCGCAAGATCCTCGTGGCGGCCGAAGTTCCGGAGGTCACCAAGGTTCGCGACCTCTCCGAGGAGGAAGCCCAGCGCATCCGCAAGATCATCCAGGACGAAGGCCGGGTGGAGGGCGACCTGCGCAAGGAGGTCTCCCAGAACATCAAGCGCCTGATGGAGATCGGCAGCTATCGCGGCATCCGCCATCGCCGGGGCTTGCCGGTCCGCGGCCAGCGCTCGAACACCAATGCCCGTACCCGCAAGGGTCCGCGCAAGGCGACCGTCTCCACCAAGAAGAAGCTGACCAAGAAGTAACGAGGAATCCAGATGGCCAAAGAATCAGCAGCTCCCGCAGGCAAGGAAAAGAAGGGCGCCAAGAAGAAGGACAAGCGTGTCGTGCCCCACGGGCTCGCGCATATCCAGGCGTCGTTCAACAACACCATCGTGGCGATCTCGGATCCGGAAGGGAATGTCCTGACCTGGTCCTCTGCGGGACGCATCGGCTTCAAGGGATCCCGCAAGGGAACCCCGTTCGCCGCCCAGGTCGCCGCGCAGAGCGCCGGCAACCAGGCGAAGGACATGGGAATGCGTTCGGTCGACGTCCAGGTCCGCGGCCCGGGTTCCGGACGCGAGTCCGCGATCCGCGCCCTGCAGGCGAGCGGCATCGACATCAAGTCGATCCGCGACGTGACCCCGATTCCGCACAACGGCTGCCGCGCGCGCAAGCGTCGGCGAGTCTGACCGGCAGGAGCGCCGGCCGCAACTGAATCCGAAGGAATGCCTCGGCGAGGCAGGTGTACTGTCCCCGCCGCAGAGCGTCTTCCTCGAACTGGAGTCTCCGTAGCAGCGGAGAGAAGACGAGCGCAGGAGAGTTTCCATGGCAAGGTACACAGGACCCGTCTGTCGGCTCTGCCGACGTGAGCGCATCAAGCTGTTCCTGAAGGGGGACCGCTGCTTCAAGGAGAAGTGCGCGATCGAGAAGCGCGCCTATCCGCCCGGCCAGCACGGCCAGCGCCGCGGCCGTCGCGCCGTCGGGTACGGTCTGCAGCTGCGCGAGAAGCAGAAGGTCAAGCGCATCTATGGCGTTCTCGAGCGTCAGTTCCGGCTCTACTTCGCAGAAGCCGATCGCCGCAAGGGGATCACCGGTGAGAACCTGCTCGTCATGCTCGAGCGTCGCCTCGACAACGTCGCCTTCAGCCTCGGCTTCGCTTCGTCGCGCAACCAGGCGCGTCAGCTCGTGCGTCACGGCCACATCCTGATCGACGGCAAGAAGGTCACCATCCCGTCCTATCAGGTGCGCGCCGGGCAGACGATCTCCGTCAAGGAGTCCAGCCGCAAGAACGACCTGATCCGCGCCAGCCTCGAGTCGGCGACCGGTAGGGGCGTTCCCGAATGGCTCACGCTTTCCGCCGAGAGCTTTACCGGCAAGGTCCAGTCGCTCCCGAGCCGCGAGGACATCAAGCTGCCGATCCAGGAACAGTTGATCGTCGAGCTCTACAGCCGCTAAGGCGGCGTTATCGATTCGTAAGGAGCCACATGATGCTTTGGAAGGGATTCCAGCGCCCCAAGCGCGTTGATATCGAAGCGGAGACCTTGACCGGCACCTACGGCAAGTTCTCGGCGCAGCCGTTCGAGCGCGGCTTCGCCACCACGGTCGGAAACGCCCTGCGCCGCTGCCTGCTCTCGTCGATCGAGGGCGCAGCGATCACCTCCGTCCAGATCGAAGGTGTGTTGCACGAGTTCTCCTCGATCCCCGGAGTGCAGGAAGACGTGACCAACGTCGTTCTGAACTTGAAGCAGATCCCGGTCAAGCTGCACAGCGAGGAAGAGAAGATCCTGACCATCGACGTCAAGGGACCCCGCGACGTCAAGGCGGGCGACCTGGTCGGCGATCCGTCGGTCGAGATCTGCGATCCGAACGTGCACATCGCGACCGTGAACGGTGAAGGCCGCCTCCGGCTGCAGGTGCAGATCCGTCGCGGTCGGGGTTACGTCACCGCCGACAAGAACTTCGACGAAGCTCTCGGCCTCGGCTGGATTCCGCTCGACTCGGTGCACAGCCCGGTCAAGCGGGTGAACTACCGCGTCGAAGCCGCGCGCCTCGGCCGCATCACCGACTACGAGAAGCTGACGCTCGACGTCTGGACCAACGGCACCGTGACCCCGGAGGAGTCGGTCTCACTGGCGTCCACCTTGCTGAAGGACCACCTGGCGATCTTCATCGCCGCCGAGGAGACGCTGCGCGGCGACGCTTCCGGCGCCGGTCAGGACCTCACCGGCATGGACGCCGTTCTGGCCAAGAACCTCGAGGAGTTCGACCTCTCGGTGCGTACCGCCAACTGTCTGAAGAACGCCAACATTCAGACGGTGCGCGAGCTGGTCTCGAAGTCGGAGCGCGAGATCCTCGAGATCAAGAACTTCGGCAAGAAGTCGCTCGAAGAGCTGCAGGAGCTGCTGGAACGCCTCGGCCTCTCCTTCAGCATGAACGGATCGGGCGGTGCCTCGGGTGCCGGCGGGTCTTCCAGCGCTGGCTTCGGAGCGTAAGGGGAATCGAAGATGCGTCACAACATGGCACACAGAAAGCTCGGCCGCACCGCGTCGCATCGCATCGCGATGTTCCGCAACCAGCTCGCTTCGCTGGTGATGGTCGAGCGAATCGTCACGACACTGCCGAAGGCCAAGGAGCTCCGTCCGATCGCCGAGAAGGTGATCACCAAGGCGAAGCACGGCTCGGTGCACGACCGCCGCATCGTCGGCCGCTGGCTGCTGGACCGCGATCACATCCAGAAGCTGTTCGATGTCATCGCGCCGCGTTTCGCGACCCGCGAGGGCGGTTACCTGCGGATCGTCAAGATCGGCGCGCGTCAGGGTGACGGCGCCGAAATGGCGATCCTCGAGTTCGTCGATTTCGAGATGAAGAAGAAGTCCGCCGCACCGGTTCCGGAGTCCAAGGGCAAGAAGGCCAAGGGCGGCGACGCCGAAGCTGCCGGCGAAGCCGGTGGTGACGAGAAGACCGCCAGGCCGAAGAAGGACAAGGCCCAGAAGATGCCTGGAACCAAGAAGTCGGCCGGTGACAAGAAGGCCACGGGTCGCGGCGCTGCTGCTCCCAAGGCGAAGACCACCAAGGCCCCGAACGCCCCCAAGAAGACCTCCGCCCCCAAGAAGGTTGGTGGCGGTTAACGAGCAGTCCTTTTTCTTCTCTCCTGCTTCACCAAGGCCGGCGTCATCCGCCGGCCTATTTTTTTGCTCTCGCGAACTATTGGGGACAGCTTTCATGCGTCCCCTGGTGCGGCTCGTTCGTGGTCGCTGCGGAGCGTGCTCGGGGTCCTGTCTCGGTCCGTATCCCATGGAGTCTTCGCGCTG
>JBDSRU010000150.1:0-16746 GCA_039929145.1 Thermoanaerobaculia bacterium | reverse complement strand
CGGGTCCTTGACGAAAGGGTTGAGCAGGTGGAGCTCACGCCAGAGCTCGTGCGTGCCGAGAAAGCGTTCCGCGAGACCTTCGAGCGTGTCGCCCGGGCGGACGACGTGCCAGCCGCTTTCCCATTCCGACTTGTCGACCGCAGGTGCGCCCGCCGCCGGTTCCGTCGCAGCCGTTCCCACTCCGGCGAATGCGAGGCCGAGCGCGGCGAAAGCGAGAGATCGGACGCTGTGAAGACTTTGCCTGCGGACGGTGGCGCTCGAAAATTGCATGGCTTCATCCCCCTGGAGCGACGCCCGGCAGGCACTTCGAAAATCGGCCGCCTCCGGGCTGCGGCCATTGTAGCCCCGGACGCGGCCGCCGTTCTTCGTCGGCGCGAGCGGGCGGGCGACTTCAGCCCCTGCGGGGATATTTCGCGGCGACGTAGTCGTCGATGATGGCGATGAAGCGCGTCGCGAGCTCGGCATAGGTGCCCTGAAGCGTGGCGAACTTCTCGCCGTCGATGAACACCGGGCAGGTCGGCGTTTCGCCGGTACCGGGCAGGGAGATGCCGATGTTCGCCGCTTTCGACTCCCCGGGGCCGTTCACCACGCAACCCATGACCGCGAGCTTGAGCTCTTCGACGCCTTCGAGCTCGCGCTTCCACTCTGGCATGCGTTCGCGGACGTAGTCCTGAACACGCTCGGCGAGCTCCTGGAAGGTCGTCGACGTCGTCCGGCCGCAACCGGGGCAGGCGGTGACCGAGGGAGCGAAAGCCCGCAACCCGAGTGACTGCAGAATCTCGCAGGAGGCGTAGACCTCGTCGCGACGGTCGCCGCCGGGGCGCGGTGTCAGGGAAACGCGGATCGTGTCGCCGATCCCCTCCTCGAGCAGCACGCCGATCGCCGTGGCCGACCAGACGAGGCCCTTGATTCCCATCCCGGCCTCGGTCAGCCCGAGATGGAGCGGCTGCCGGGTCCGCCGCGCGAGCTCGCGATAGACCGCGATCAGGTCGGAGGGCCGGGACACCTTGCACGAGATGATGATCTGGTTCTCGGTGAGCCCGCCCTCGAGAGCGAGTTCCGTCGACTGTAGCGCCGAGAGCACCATGCACTCGTTGAGGATCTCCTCGGAGGAGAGTCCGAGGTCGCGCTCGGTGTTCTCCTGCATCCGCGCCATGACCAGCTCCTGGTTGAGGGAGCCGCCGTTGACGCCGATACGCACCGGCTTGCCGCGCTCGGCGGCGATGCGCACGATGGTGGTGAACTGCTCGTCGCGCTTCCTCCCGTAGCCCACGTTGCCTGGATTGATCCGGTACTTGTCGAGCGCATCGGCACACTCCGGGAACTGGCTGAGGAGCAGGTGGCCGTTGTAGTGGAAGTCGCCGATCAGCGGCACTTCGCAGCCGGCATCGAGCAGGCGGCGCTTGATGTCCGGCACCGCGGCGGCGGCTTCGGCGAGGTTTACCGTGACGCGAACCATCTCGGATCCGGCCTCGGCGAGCGCCAGGCACTGCTCGAAGGTCCCGCGCGCGTCCGCGGTGTCGGTGTTCGCCATCGACTGCACGACGATCGGAGCGCCGCCGCCAACCGTGACCCGGCCGACCGGCACCGGCACCGTCGAGCTTCTGCGGATCATCGACATACGGAAACCTCCTGCTGCAAAAGGTATGCACTCCCGCGCACCTTCGAGCGGCTGCGGGCGTTGCGATCGATCAGCGCGAAAGGGCGCACTGGTTCTTTCCGGCTTCGAGCTCGGCCGCGAGCTCTGGCGTCAGGTCGACCCATCCGAGGTTGGCCTGCTTGATGAAACGGTACTCGTCGGGAAAGTGGCCGGCGCGCGCCGCGACCCAGGCAGCGAACTCGCCCGGGTCGGCAATGGCCAACGGTGGGTTGCGTGCCGCGAGGTCGCCGAAGCGGCCTTCGACGACGCGCGACGGCAGACGTTCCACCTCGCCTGCATAGTGCCCCGGAAAGATCCGCAGATCGGGGCTCCATCGGCTGCGTGCGCGCTCAAGACTCCGCCAGAGCTGTTCGGTCCAGGCGGCGGCTCGACCGGCGAGGTCGGGCCGGCCGACCGATTCGACGAACAGGAAGTCGCCGGTCAGCGCGAGCTCGTCCTCCAGGCGCAGCACGACGCTGCCCTCGGTGTGGCCGGGCTGAGCCTCGACGGTGAAATGGGCGTCGCCGACGGCGATCGCAGCGCCGTCCTCGAGCGCCTGAAAGGCGATGCGCGCCGGACGTCCGGTAAAGGGATCGATGGCGTCCGCGGAGTGGAGGTAGTACGGGGCGCCGTGCGCCGCGGCGAGCGCCGGCCCGCCGGAGAGGTAATCGGCGTGGCAGTGGGTGTCGATGACGCCGATCAGACGAGCGGCGCTCTCCGCGAGGAGATCTTCGTAAGGCGTGAGGTGCCGTCCGGGATCGACGACAATCGCCTCGGCGCCGCGCTCCGCGAAGTACCCGAGCGCGCCCTTGCCCACCCGGTCGACCTGGACGAGCCGGTCGAGGCCGACGATTCCCGGCACCGGCCGCCGCGCCGTGGCCGCCATCCAGCCCAGCATTCCGCCGGCGAGCGAACGCGCATCGAAGCCCTGGCGCAGGAGGAGCTGGGTGACGGGCTGACTGGAGAGGCCGCGGTCGCAGACCACTACGACCGGTCGACCCCGGTCGAGCCCGAGGACGGCGGCGTCCGGAAGAGGCAAGACGCGCGAGCCCGGAACGTTGAAGTAGGCCGGCGCGGCGATCTGCCCGAGCGCGGCGCGGGCCGGTGCCCGGACGTCGAGCACCTGGGGCGCATCTCCTGCCTTGCCGGGGCCGGATGATTCGAGCGCGGCCAGAAGCTCGGCAGCGGAGAGCTCGGGAATCGGCATCATGTCCCTTCCAGGTTCTGCCGGGTCGACCGCTGCGCCGACTCGACTCCGGCGCTCAACAACGGGAGATACTGCTCCTCCTCCTGAGCGAAGTGGAGCCGGAGGATGGCGTGTGAGCCGTAGAGGATGCGGCGGAGGTCGGTCTTGTCTTCGGCGCTCAGCGGTCCCTCGGGCAGCTCGTCGAGCAGGCGGCCGAAAAGACGGACCTGATGGGCGATCTCGAGGTGCGCGCGGCTCATCGTGCCGGTCGGGTCGTCGCCGCCGAGGAGGCTCGCGACCACCGGATAGACAGTTTCGTCCTCCTGGCGTTCGTGTGGAATCAGGTCGTGGTCGAGGAAGCTGCGAAGTGCTGCCAATTCGGCCCGCAGAGCCGTCGGCGGGAGCTGATCGAGGCGGTCGGCGACGAGACGCAACTTCTCGACTTGCGGCAGCAGCGAGGCGTGCTCCTCGCGATAGCGCTCGCCGAGGTCGTGGCTGCCGTCCGGGGCTGCGGGCGGGCGCCTGCCGGCGCCGAGCGCCCGCAGCGCGTTGAGAATGACAGCGACGTCGATCGCCTCCTGCAGCAGGGCTCCCGCGACCGGAGACAGCCGGCCTGCGGCGGCGAAGAGCATCGCCGCGAGCGAAAGTCCCATGCCGACGACCACGCTTTGCAGGGCGATGGCGCGCGAACGGCGAGCGATCGCCATCGCCTCGGCGAGGCGGCCGAGATGATCCACGGTCAGGACGACGTCGGCGGCCTGCGCCGAGGCGGTCGCGCCGCGCGCTCCCATGGCGACTCCGACGTTCGCGGCGGCGAGCGCCGGAGCGTCGTTGAGGCCGTCGCCGACCATCACGGTGATACCGCGCCCGGACTCGTTGCGCACCGCGTCGACCTTTTCCGAGGGCGAGCGCTCGGCGAGCACCAGGTCGGCGCCGACACCGAAGCCGACGGTCTCGGCAACTTCGGGGTGGTCGCCGGTGATCATCACGACCCGGCGGATTCCAGACCTGCGCAGCGCGCGGATGGTGCTGCGGGCGTCGCTGCGAATCGGATCGTGCAGCACGATCGTCGCGGCGGTCTGATCGCCGATCGCCACCCAGACGCTCGAAGTGCCCTCGAGCGCGGTGCTGCGCCTCACCTGGCGCATCGCCGCCGAGAGCGGCCGGTCCCGGTTGACCCAGGCGAGCTTGCCGAGGGCGACGCGCAGGCCGTCCACCACGCCCTCGATGCCGTCACCATGGTGCTCGATCACCGCGGTGGGGAAGGAGAGCTTGAGACCTTTCTGGCGCGCTGCGCCGACCAGCGGCGCAGCGAATACGTGCGGCGAAACCTGATCGAGCGAGGCGGCAAGACGCAGGATCTCGTCAGCCGGGAGCGCGCCGTAGACGTGCACCTCGCGCAGCGCTGGCTGACCGGTGGTGAGCGTCCCGGTCTTGTCGAGGAGCAGGACGGTCGCTCGCCCGAGCGCCTCGAGCGGCGCTCCGCCCTTGACGATGATGCCGCGGGAAGCGCAGCGCGACAGGCCGGCGACGATGGCGACGGGCGCGGCGAGGATCAGCGGACAGGGCGTCGCCACGACGAGAACCGCGAGAGCCCGCACCGGGTCGCCGCTCCACCACCAGGCGGCGGCGGCCAGGAGCAGGGTGAGCGGGAGGAAAATCAGCGCGTAGCGGTCGGCGAGGCGGACGAACGGTGCCTTCGAGGAGTGCGCCTCCTGCACCAGCCGGACAATTCCGGCGTAGGTGCTCTCGTCGGCGCTCGCCACCGCCCGCAGATCGAAAGGGCCACCGGCGTTGACCGCGCCGCTGCGCACCCGATCGCCATCGGCAACGGTTTCCGGTCTGGACTCGCCGGTGAGCGTCGATTCGTCGAGCACCGCCGGACCGTTGACGATGAAGCCGTCGACCGGCACGATCTCTCCGGTCTTCACCAGCAGGAGGTCGCCCGGCTCGACGTCCTGGATCTCGGGAGTCGTCAGGCTGCCGTCCTCGTAGCGATGCACGACGCGCGGCGCGTGTGCGAGCAGCGCGTCGAGCTCGCGGCGCGCGCGGGCATCGGCGAAGGCTTCGAGGGCGAGGCCGCCCGAGAGCATCAGCGCGATGATCGCGCCGGCGGCGTACTGGCCGACCAGCAGGGCGGCCGCCATGGCGAGCAGTGCGATGACGTCGACGCCGGGCTTGCCGCGGCGCAGATCCTGAACGACCGAGTAGGTGAGCGGGACGAGCATCACCGCCGTGGTCGCCGCCCAGAAGAGGCCGGCCGCGAAGCCGTGCCCGGTCGCCCAGGCAGCAGTACCGGCTAGAATCCCGGTGAGCGTCAGTCCGACGAGCAGGCGGTTCATCTGGATGGGCGCAGCACGCGGCTGTGTGTCACGGAAGCGCCGGTCCGTCAGGCGGAGTGGACGGAGACCGCGACCCTGGACCAGGCATTGTTCATGTAGCCCTTGAAGTTCCAGACCTGCTCGACGACGGGCGGCTGAGTCTGCGCGGCGGAATCCCAGGCGCGCGCGACGATCTCGTGGTCGCCGGCAGAGAGCTCGACCGCGCACTCCCAGAAGCGCCAGGCCCAGGTCGCTTCCTGGGCGCCGAGTCTCGCCGCCGTCCAGGAGCGCCCGCCGTCGACCGAGATCTCGACGCGCTCGACCCTCCTGCCGCCCCCGGCCAGGGCGATCCCTTCGACGCGCACGATTCCGGCGGCCAGCGAGGCTCCGCCCTGCGGCGAGGTCACGAGGCTGTTCACGGCCTGCTCGCCGAGCATCATCCCCTCTTCCCAGACGACATTTTCAGGTCCGATGTCGGCGGGAAAAAGTCGGTAGGCGACCGATTGGAAGTAGTTGTCGGAGGGGGTCGCCTGGAGACGGATCTTGTGCAGCCACTTGACGCTGCGGGCGCCGATCCAGCCCGGCACGACGACGCGCAGCGGAAAGCCGTGGACCGGCAGGAGCGGCTCGCCGTTCATCTCGGTGGCGAGGAGGACCTCCGGCTGCATCGCCTTGTCGAGCGGAATCGAGCCGCCGAAATGAAACCGTTTCCCGTGGCGCTCGGCGTCGTCCAGACCGCAGAAGGCGGCGTGGCGGGCAGCAGCGGTCGGTTCCGCGGCGCGCAACAGATCGGCTAGCCGCACCCCCGCCCAGTGGGCATTCGAGACCGCCTCGTTCTCCCACGGGAGCTCATGGGGAATGGGCTTCGCGGCGGCGAGCTCGCTGCGCCGGTTGCCCGCGCACTGCAGGGTCGCGGTCACCTCATGACGCGGGAAACCGGCGAGGTCGGCGAGCGAGAGCGCCAGGGGTCTCGCGACGTCGCCTTTGACTTCCAGGCGGAAAGCAGCGGGATCGACGACCGGAACGGCGCCATGGTTGCGCACGAAGAAGAGCCCCGAGGGGGTGACGAAATCGTCCCGCATCGCCTCCGGCGGCGGGCCGCCGTTGAACGGACTCTCCTGTCGGACGAGGAGACGCGGATCCTTGCCCTGTGGCGCCATCGGTTCAGGAATTGAGCACGAGCTGTTTTTCGACCCGACGGAAATCGCCGCCGGTCTCCGGCTCGAAGACATGGCACGAGCTCATCTCTCCGCCGTAGACATGCAGCGTCACCGAAACCTGGTCGGACAGGGCATTGGTCAGGGTGTGGTACTCGAACGGCGGGATGAGCGCGCCGGAGGCTCCGGCGAGCGCGTGGACGCGGCCCCGCGGCGCGAAGCGATAGCGCCGCTCGGCGTTGTCTTCAGCAAACTCGCCCGCGGCGGCCTCGGCTCCTGCGTTTGTCTCGGGATCGACCCTCTCGTACTGGACGACCGCCATCTCGCCGGCGACCACACCCTCCACGCACCAGATCCCGCCGTGGTCGTGGAGCCCCGTGCCCTGGCCGGGTCCCCAGGTCATGACGATTGCGTTGTAGCCGCGGGCATCGTCGCGGTGCAGGAGGCGGCGGGCATAGGTATGGGGGAGCGGTTCGAAAAAACGCCGCGGCAGCTCGATGCGGCCGGCGCGGATGAGGTCCGACAACGAGCGCTTGATCGCCGCCGTGGTGCGGTGGACGTCTCCGAGCTCGACCGCCCGGTCGAGCTGCTGGACGAGTTCGGCGATTCCCGGCTGTTGAGCGCTCTCCACGGTGACTGAAGGGTATCAAATCCGCCGACCGGTTTGACCGCCTCTCGCGCCCCGTCGTATCGTGCCCAGGCATATTTCCGAGGGGGTTCCCGAACATGCTGGATCTGGGATGCGGTGGCGGATTCTTGCGCCGGCTGGGAGCCGTCGCGGCGATGGCGACGCTCGGTGCTGGAGCGGCTCATGCCGCCGGCACCTTCGACCTCCTCAAGTTCCGCTCGATCGGTCCTGCCCTGGGTGGCCGTGTTTCGCGGGTCGCCGGTGTCGCGGGCGATCCGCTTACCTTCTATGCCGCGACGGCGCAAAGCGGTGTCTTCAAGTCGGTGGACGGCGGGCATACCTGGAAACCGGTCTTCGACGAGCAGCCGCTGCTCACGACCGGCGCGATCGCCGTCGCCGCGAGCGATCCGAACGTGATCTACGTCGGCACCGGTGAAGCCAACATCCGCGGCAACGTGCAACCGGGAAACGGCATCTACAAGTCGACCGACGCGGGCAAGAGCTGGAAGCAGGTGCTCGATCAGGAGGGTCAGATCGGCACGATCGTCGTCCACCCGGCGAATCCCGAGATCGCTTTCGCAGCCCTGCTCGGCCACGCCTTCGGACCGAATCCCGAGCGCGGTGTCTACCGGACGCTCGACGGCGGGAAGAGCTGGAGCCGGGTGCTCGGAGGTGACTCCGAGCTTGGCTCCGACACCGGCGCCTCCGACGTCGCCTTCGATCCCGGGAATCCGCACATCCTTTTCGCCGGCCTCTGGCAGGCCCGGCGCTATCCCTGGGGAATGACCAGCGGTGGCCCGGGCAGTGGCCTCTACCGCTCGGCGGACGGCGGCGAGACCTGGACGCGCCTCACCGGCAAGGGCCTGCCCGAGGGGATCTGGGGCAAGGTCGGCGTGGCGGTGGCGCCTTCTTCCGGCGCGCGCGTCTATGCGCTCATCGAGGCGGAGAAGGGCGGTCTCTTCCGCTCCGACGACGGCGGAACGACCTGGCGGCTGGCGAACGGACACAACGCTCTTTCGCAGCGCGCCTGGTACTACTCGACCCTCACCATCGATCCCGTCAACCCCGACATCGTCTGGTTCCCCCAGGTCGCGCTGCTGCGCACGATCGACGGTGGCCGCACCATCCAGTCGGTCGACGGCATTCATCACGGGGACGTGCACGATCTCTGGATCGATCCGAAAGCGCGCAACCGGATCCTCATCGGCAACGATGGCGGTGTCGACCTGTCGTTCGACGGCGGCGCCAGCTGGTTCGCGCCGCCGGTCGCCTGGTCGCAGTTCTACAACGTCGACGCCGACGACCGCGACCCTTATGCCGTCGGCGGCACGGTGCAGGACGAGGGCACGGCGATCGGGCCGGCGGACAGTCTGCGCTCCGAAGGGATCGTACTCGGCGACTGGAAGACCGCGGGCGGCGGCGAAGCCGGGGATTTCGTCTTCGATCGCGGAGCGGAGGGAGTCGTCTACGCTGGCGAGTACGGCGGCATCATGACGCGCTGGGAGGAGAAGTCCGGCAACGAGCGCAACATCTCCTACTACCCGACGAATCCTTCGGGCCACGGCGCCGAGGACCTGCGGGTCCGCTTCCAGTGGACGGCGCCGCTCTTGTCTTCGCGCCGCGAGCCGGGCGTCATCTATCACGGCTCGAACATTCTCCTGCGCTCGGAAAACGGCGGGCAGGACTGGAGACAGATCTCACCCGACCTGACGCGCAACGACAAGGAGAAGCAGAAGTGGTCGGGCGGACCGATCACCGGGGACAACACGGGGGTAGAGATCTACGACACCATCTTCTCGCTCGCCGAGTCGTCGACAGCCGCCGGTGAGCTCTGGGCGGGAACCGATGACGGTCTGGTGCACGTCACCCGGGACGGCGGCGCGAACTGGACCAACGTGACTCCCGCAGGCTCGCCGGAGTGGGCGACGATCGAGTCGATCGCTCTGTCGACGAGCGCCGCCGGGACGGCCTGGATCGCGGTCGATGCCCACCGGCTCGACGATCACCGGCCGTTTGTCTTCCGCACGCGTGACGGCGGAGTCGCCTGGGAGAACGTCGTCCAGGGCCTGCCGCCTTCCGCCTATGTCCTCTCGGTGCGCGAGGATCCGAAGGTCCCGGACCTGCTCTATGCCGGCACCCGCTTCGGAATCTTCCTGTCGCGTGACGGCGGAGACCACTGGGAGGCGTTCAAGCTGAACCTCCCGCCGGTCGTGGTGACCGATCTCGAGGTGAAGGACGACGATCTGGTGGTGGCGACGAGCGGACGCTCGCTGTGGATCCTCGATGACCTCTCGGCTATCCGCCAATGGAGCAGCGAAACCGCAGCCGAGCCGCTGCACCTTTTCACGCCCCGTCCGGCCCGCCGCCGGCAGGTGCAAACGGGCTGGAGCGGCGAGGCGGTGGGCGAGAACCCGCCGCGTGGAGCGGTTCTGCATTACTCCCTGGCCTCGAAAGTCGCGGGCGAAGCCATTCTCGAGATCTTCGACGCCGAAGGGCGCAGGGTGCGCAAGCTGTCGAGCGTCGCCCTGCCGCAGGTCTATGCGGAAGACGATCCGGACGAGCCGATGAAGGCGCCAGAGGCCGCGCTGCAGACGTCGGCTGGGCTGCAGCGCGTGGTTTGGGACTTGCGATGGGAAGGAGCGCATCGACTCGAGAACGCCAAAGTCGACCTCGGTGATCCGACGAACGGCCCGATGGCGATTCCGGGCACCTATCGCCTGCGTTTGAGCGCCGGCGGGCAGAGTGCGGAGACGACGCTGACCGTCTTGCCCGATCCGCGCTCCAAAGTGAGCGCTGCCGACAGCGCTGAGCAACTTCGCTTCACGCTCGGCCTGCGGGCGCAGCTCGATCGCGTCGTGGCCGCGGTCGGCGACCTGCGGGCGATCCAGGCCCAGGCCGGCGATCTCGCGAACCGGCTGGCCGGAAACGCCCGCGCCACCGGAGTTCTGGCGGCTGCAGAGCGCACGAAGGCCAAGGCCGCCGCTCTCGAGCACCGCTTCCACAATCCCAAGGCCGAGGTCGTCTACGACATTCTGGCGCAGCGTGGCGGAACGCAGTTGCACTCGAATCTGACTTTCGTCTACCTCTCCGCGGCGAGCGGGGAAGGGGCGCCGACCCAGGGAGTGCGCGACGTCGCGACCGAGCTCGAGCGAGTGCTCGTCGGTCTCGAGCGCGAGTTCCAGGAGTTGAAGAGTGGCGACCTGGCCGACTTCGAACGCGAAGCGGATGCCCTCCGCTTGCCGCGAGTCCTTCTCCGTCAGTCGATCGAGGGCGAAGACCTCGAGTAGCCCTGGCTGGCGAAAGCGGCAGCGGTCAGTTGATGTGGGAGCTGGCCGTGTCGTCGAGGGCGAGATTCGGCGCGGCCTCGGGCTCCGTCGCGAGTGCAACTGGGGGTTCCGCCGGAGGCTCCGGGGCGGCGGAAGCGAGCGGCGGAGCGTTTTCGGTCGGTGCAGATGATGCAGCAGCAGGGGCGCGAGTCGCTTCCGCGGTTGCGACGCTCTCGACCTTCAGCTCTCCCTCACCCTCCTGGCCCGTGCGATGGAGGAGCTCGACCGCGGCCAGCCGGTAGGCATGCGCGCCGGCGGCCTGGGGAAACCAGTGGAAGATGGTCTGGCCGCTCTCCGGCGCTTCCGCGAGCTTGACGTTCACGGGAATCTCGCAGTCGAAGACCTTCTCGCCGAGTTTTTCGCGCAGGGCGCTCGCCTGGGCGCGCGCCGACTTGGTCCGGTTGTCGACCAGGGTGAGCAGAACGCCGAGGAATCCGACGGCTTTGCCGTAGCGACCGGCCAGGCGGTCAGCGGCCTCGAGCAGCGGCTGGATGCCGTCGAAGGCGAGAAAGTGCGGCACCGCCGGGATGATGTAGCCGTCGCAGGCTACGAGCGCGCTCTGCGCGACGGTATTGAAGGAGGGTGGGCAGTCGAGCAGGATCCAGTCATAGCCCGCCGTGACGGGCGCCAGCACATCACGCAGACGCGCTTCGCGATTGCGCACCTGGGCGAGCTCGACATCGGCGTGCATCAGGTCGGCGGAAGCGGTGAGGAGGTCGATACCGGCGGTGAGCGTCTTCCGGATCGCCTGCGCCACCGGTACCTTGCGGAAGAGCACGTCGTAGATCGAGGGTGCGAGGTCGCCGCGCGCGACACCGAGGCTGACGGACGCCGAAGCCTGGGAGTCGAGATCGACCACCAGCACCTTCTTGCCGAGGCGCGCGAGGGCTCCCGCCAGGCTGACGACGCTGGTCGTCTTGCCCACCCCTCCCTTGCGGCTGATGACGGCAACGATCATCGGATCGGCGCCATCCTAGCCGAAAGCGATCTCCGGACGCCCGCGGAGCCGGGCGCCGGCTGACAACCGATCCCGCGGACGGAGAAGACGCCGCATCTGAGTGCGCCTGCCTGTCAGTGCACCAGCTTGCGGTACTTGAGACGGTGCGGCTGATCGGCGTCGGCGCCGATCCGGCGCTTGCGGTCGGCTTCGTAGTCCTGGTAGTTGCCTTCGAACCAGACGACTTCGGAGTCGCCCTCGAAGGCCAGGATGTGGGTCGCGATGCGGTCGAGGAACCAGCGGTCGTGGCTGATCACCACTGCGCAGCCGGCGAACTCCAGTAGCGCCTCTTCGAGCGCCCGCAGCGTATCGACGTCGAGATCGTTGGTCGGTTCGTCGAGCAGCAGGAGATTGCCGCCACTCTTCAGGATCTTGGCGAGGTGCAGGCGATTCCTCTCGCCGCCGGAGAGGTCCTTGACCTTCTTCTGCTGGTCGGCGCCGCGGAAGTTGAACGCCGCGCAGTAGGCGCGCGAGTTGACCTCTTTCTTACCAATCAGGATGAGCTCCTTGCCGCCATCCGAGAGCTCCTCCCAGAGGGTGTTGTTGCCCGCCAGGGTCTCGCGACTCTGGTCGACGTAGGCCAGAGAGACTGTCTCGCCGATCCGCAGCTCGCCCGAATCGGGCTTTTCCTGCCCGACGATGGTCCGGAAGAGGGTCGTCTTGCCGGCGCCGTTCGGGCCGATGACGCCGACGATGCCGCCACGCGGGAGGAGGAACGACAGCTTGTCCATGAGGACGTTGTCGCCGTAGGCCTTCGAAAGCGACTTCGCCTCGACGACCAGATCGCCCAGCCGCGGGCCCGGGGGAATGTGGATCTCGTTCGGGTCGCGGCGCGCTTCCTGCGCCTGCTCCTCGGCGAGCAGCTTCTCGTAGTCGTTGATGCGCGCCTTGCCCTTGGCGTGGCGGGCGCGCGGTGAGAGGTTGATCCACTCGAGCTCGTGCTGCAGCGTCCGCTGGCGGTTGCTCGACTCCTTCTCTTCCTGCGCCAGCCGCGCCTGCTTCTGCGACAGCCAGGAAGAGTAGTTGCCCTCCCAGGGAATGCCGGCCCCGCGATCGAGCTCGAGAATCCAGCCGGCGACGTTGTCGAGGAAGTAGCGGTCGTGGGTGACCGCGACGACCGTCCCCTTGTATTCGGCGAGATGGCGCTCGAGCCACGCCACCGACTCGGCGTCGAGATGGTTGGTCGGTTCGTCGAGCAGCAGCATGTCGGGCTTGCGCAGCAGGATCTGGCAGAGCGCCACCCGGCGGCGTTCGCCTCCCGACAGCAGGGTCACGTCGGCATCGGGCGGCGGCAGGCGCAGCGCGTCCATCGCGATCTCGAGCTGGCGGTCGAGCTCCCAGAGATTCTCGTGGTCGATCCTGTCCTGCAGCCGCGAGAACTCGTCCGCGGTCTCATCGGAGTAATTCATCGACAGTTCCTCGTAGCGCGCGAGGACCGCTTTCTTCCCGGAGACGGCGTCCTCGACGTGCTGCAGGACGGTCTTCTTCGGATCGAGCGGCGGCTCCTGCTGCAGGAAGCCGACGGTGAAGCCCTCGGAGAGGAACGCCTCGCCGTCATAGTCCTTGTCGAGCCCGGCCATGATGCGCAGCAGGGTCGACTTGCCGGCGCCGTTGTGGCCGAGGACGCCGATCTTCGCCCCTTCGTAGAAAGACAACCAGATCCCCTTCAGGATCTCCTTGCCCTGGGGTGTCGTCTTGCGCATCTTCTTCATCGTGTAAATGATCTGCGGCATGCCGAACAAGCCTCCGTAGTGTGGGTGCCAGTCTATCGCGAGCCTTGCCGCGTCGCGGCATTCAACCTCCGTGAAACACGACTATCCTTGCTTTCGTATCGAGTTGTGGTGTGGGCTCGACTCATGGCCGATTGCACGTTTGCGGTGGGAGGGTAGATGACGACGACTCCATGGGGATTCGGCCTCGCGGGAGCGCTGCTGGCCGGCTCGCTGTTCGCGCAGGCTGCGGAGACACCTCTTGCGCGCCTTGAAGCGGACGGCGGCAAGTTCGGCTGGGACAGCATCACGCTCGGCATGTCTTCCGTCCAGGTCGAGCGCCGCACCGGCGTGACCTTGGCGATGCAGGAGAGAAGCGCTTCGAGCACCGAAGGCGCCTGCATGGCCTTCTCGGTGACGGTGGAGCGCGGCACCCTGCGCTTGACGCTGGGCTTTCCGAGTTCGAGGCCGGGTGCCAAGCTGCAGTCGGTCTACGTCCACTTCGAGGGCTATCAGATCGCCGCCAAACGCGAGGCGCTGGTGCGAGAGCTCAAGGAGAAAGTGGTGGGGGCCACCTACCAGCCGCCCAAGATTCAGCCGCCGCCTGCCGAGGTCGACGACCCGGCGCCCTCGTACCTCCTCCCCGGAGGCGAGTACGCCGCCCGGCTGGTGCCAGGCGACGGCCTCTGGATCACGCTCCGCGAGTGCCTCGACTGACGTCGGCTCAGAGCCGGATGCGGTAGCCCGCGGTGAAGTGCAGGCCGGGCTCAGGCCGGAAGAAGGTCGCGTTCGAGAATTCGGCATAGAGCTCGTCGGTGAGGTTGTCCACGGCGAACGTCAGCGCGTGCTCCTGGGTGCCGCGCGTGAACAGGATGACGCCACCGCCCAGGCCGTGAATGGTGAAGGCGGGGAGCGTGTCGCCCACCGCCGGGGCCGGCTCGCCGGGCTCGAGTGAGATCTCGGCGCTCCAGTTGTGGCGCACGTTGTACTCGGCCCACCATCGCCCTCCCCGCGGCTCGTAGCGCAGGAAGAGATTCAGCTTGTCGTTGTACTGGTCGTCGACCGGCACCGCCGCCTGCCCGGCCCGTTTGCCGGTGAGATGAGTGTAGTTTGCGCCCACCGAGAGCATCTCGCGCAGGCGCAGGCCGAGCGCGACCTCGATCCCCTCGTACTGCAACTGATCGACGTTGCGCTGTTGCACGACGAATCGCGCGCCGCTCGCCGCGATGTCCGCCCGCACATCGGGCGGCAGCGCCGCGATCTCCTCGGGCGCCAGGAAGTCCTGGATGATGCCGTCGTTCAGGTCGGTCCGGAACCAGACCGCCTCCATCCAGGCGTCGCGCCGGCGGTACTTGAATCCGAGGTCGTAGTTCTCTCCGGTTTCCGAGACCAGGTCGGGATTCAGGATCTGGTAGCCCGCGCCTTCGGGGGTCACGCCATTGAACAGACGCTCGATGATGTTCGGCGCGCGGAACGAGGTTCCCCAGGAGGCGAGGAGGTTCAACGTGTCGGTCGCCTGGAAGAGGAAGTTGATGGCACCGACCAGGTTGTCGTCGGAAAAGTCGAGGTCCGAGACGTCCCATCCCGGGGTCGACTCGGCGCGCGTCTCCACCTTCTGCCAACGTGCGCCGGCGACGATCTTGAAGCGCTCGCCCAGCGGCAGCTCGTCCTGCACGAACAGGCCGATCGAGCTGTTCTCGGCGTTGGGGGCGTTGGCGATGTCATCGACATTCACCCGCTCGACTGCGAACGGCGGGAAGGGGAAACGGATGGTCGTGGTGGTCACTGAATGGTCGCTGTTGCGCGAATCGTCGCGGTAGCCCTCCACCCCCCAGGTCACGACCTGCTTCTCGCCGAAGACCTTCACCGCCTGCGCCCGGAAGCCGAGCGACTCGAGGTCGGTGGAGTTGAGCGTCTCCGAGGCGACGGATGAGGGCGGAGCGCCCGGAAAGATCGGACCGATGTTGATCGCGATGTCGTTGGCGAGCTCGCGCTCGTTGTTCTGCAGGTAGATCTGGGCTTCGATGCTGTCGAACAGGAACGAATCGAAGCCGGAGCCGGTGTAGGCCAGCGTGGTGCGGTCGAAGTTCTGAAACGGGTAAGTGATGCGGATCTGGAACGCGTCGTCGCCGCCGATGAGCGACGGATCGACGAGACCGAAGCCGGTCTCTCCGGCGTGATAGCGCCGATGCTTGACGGTCAGCGACTGACGCTCGGTGGCGTCGAAGGTAAAGACGCCGAAGAGGCTGTCGTCCTGGACGCCGCTATCGAGAACGGTCGCGCCGTCGGCAAGGTCGATGTCGCCGTAGTCGCCGGCGGCCGACTCGTAGTCATCGGCGTCGCGATAGGAGGCGGAAAGTGAGAAGCGCGAACGTCCGGCCTGGCCGCGCACGGCGGCGTTCCCGCGCGCGAGGTCGCCGGCGGATCCGTATCGCAGGCCAGCGTCGACCCCGAAGTTTCGCCCGCCGGGAGTGAAGGCAGGCTTGGTGACGAGATTGAGCGTGCCGCCGATCGCATCGCTGCCGTAGAGCACGGACATCGGCCCGCGCACGACCTCCACCGAGGACAGGTCGTCGATGTCCACCAGCGCCGAGAGCTCACCGAAATCAGTCTGGCGCCGCGCGTTGTTCATCCGCAGCCCGTCCTCCATGAACAGAATCCGCAGGCCGCGCTGGCCGCGGATCACCGGCCGCGTCTGGTTGACTCCCACTCCGTTGACGTCGACACCTGGCTGAGTTCGCAGGAGGTCGGCGGCGTTGTTCGGCAGGCGACGGGCGATCTCGATCTCATCGATCACGGTGACCGGGGTCGAGACCTCGAAGACGTCGGACTCACGGCCGAGCGCGGTGACGGTGGTGGATTCGTAGAACGAGCCTTCCTGTTCGGCGTCGGCAGCGGATTGCGGACTTTCGGCGGGGGCCGCCGCAGAGAAGGACTCGGACGCCGGAGGGGTGGAGCTCTCCTGGGCGGCCAGGGGCAAGGCGAGCAACAACAGCGTCGCGATGGCGACGCCGGGGAAGGTGGCGATTGGCATGACTGTCTCCTCGGAACGGCGCCCTGGGAGGGCGGTACGGATCTCAGGCAGCGCACGCCGCCGGAACACCCGGAGGCTGTGACGCCTGAAGCACGGCGGACGTGCTCAGGAGAGCGGCGGGGGACGGGGAGAGAAGCGGGCCGGCCCGGCGCCTGCGGAGCTGCAGGCGGGCGCGGGTTCGAGCAGGAAGAAGCGAAGCGTTCCGGCGACGAGGTCGAGTGGAAGCTCCCAGGGCCGGCTTGTGCGTGAAGCGGAACCGCGGGTCAAGCCCTTGGCTGCGGTGAAGGTGAAAGCGGCGAAAGGCAACAGCAGCAGTAATTCGCGGGCGTTCCCGGTCTCGGCGCCCTGGATCGACAGGCCGCTGCCGAACCCGACGTGCAGCAGCAGAACCAGCAGCCAGAACACGACGGCGCTCCGTCCCGACACAAGCGAGTTGCCCTGCCGGCGGAGCGCCAGCGCGCCGGCGGCGAGCAGGATCGCCCCGATCCAGCGCAACAGGACTTCCGGGTGCGCGAGGCTGGCATCGGCGATGCGCCCGGCGAACAGCACGGCGTGAAAGACGACGAGCGCGCCGATCGCCACCGCGCTCAGGCCACCGAAGAGCCAACGGCCGCAGCTCAACTTGCTCGAACGATTCGTCGAGCCGGGCAGGAGAAAATCGGATGTCGCCGGGAGGGCGCTGCGAATCGACACACGGGCATCGTAGCAGAGCGACTTTCCTGCGGACTGTCCGCGAGCGCGGTAGGATT
>JBDSRU010000149.1:0-5999 GCA_039929145.1 Thermoanaerobaculia bacterium | reverse complement strand
CGTCGATCGCGCGATCGACCAGCCGGTTCCACCCCATCGCCGCCGAGCGCGCCCCGACCATGGCGACGACGATCCACAGGTCGATTCGCCCCGCCGGCAAGCCCCCGGCGGCGAGCAGCATCCCCATGAGCGCGAACGGCAATGCGAACAGGGTGTGCTCGAACTTGATCATTTCGAGGACGACGCGCAGCCGCGCCCAGCCGCGCTCCGCTCCCGGTTCCAGGGTTGCCACCGCCGGTCGCGCCTCAGCCGGCGGTCGGCGGCAGCTTCGCCGTCATCGCTTCGATCGCGGCGCGGGCCTCGTCGAGCAGTTGGGCAACTTTGCGGATCTGGGCGTTCGCTTCGTCCCAGTGGCGCTGCTCGATCGCCTCGCGGATCGCCGGCAGGGTCTTGACGCCGTAACCGGTGTACTGGCCCGGGGCGTAGATTTGATGGCGGTACCACGGGCGCCCGGGGAGGCCACCCGGGGTGGTCAGCCGGCGCTCGAAGGTGCGCAGGAAGCGGTTGAGCGCATCGCGCTGCGCGGGCGCGAGGCCACGCTCGACGGCGACGGTGCGCGCCTTCTCGAAATCGCCGGTCGCCTTGGTGAACTGCGCGACGGCGTTTTGAAGCGGCGCGAATTCGAGAAACGGCACGCGGCCGAGCGCCGGTGGCGAGACGAAGGTTTGCAGCGGGTCGGCGGCAAGGAGGAGAGTGCCTTCGGAGAGCAGGCGATCGCGTTCCTCCGCTACCTTGCGCAGTTCATCGGCGAGCTCGACGAGCTCGGTCGCGTACTCGCCGATCACCTCGGCCGTGCGATCGAGCGTGAACGGCAGCACTTCGGACTCGGAGAGCCGCAGGGTGATGCGGCCGTTGACCTCGGCTGCCTTGGCGACGTAATCGAAGCCGGGGTCGCCGAAGCGCTCGAAGTGCGCGATCGAATCGTAGATCGAGTGGTACTGGCCGTACTGCTCCTCGCCGCCGAAGTAGACATCGAGAGAGGCGACGCCGACGTGCTGCAGGAAAGGAGTGAAGTCCGATCCGGAGCCCAGGGCGCCGATCCGCAGGTCGCTCCGGCCGCGCAACGTCGCACGTTCCGCCGCGTCCCCCTGGGCGAGGGCAGCCGCCCTGGCGCGTTCGATGACGGGCACCGCGCGCTCCGGATCCACGACCGCCCGCCCGACCTCGTTGACCAAGCGCTCCAGCGAGTGCGATCCCGCCGCCGCCAGCATGCCGCGACTGACCGAATCGGTGTTGAGGTAGGCGACCGCCTTGTCGCGGAGCTCCGCTTCGTGCGTCTCGGCCCACTCCGTCGAGCCGAGGAGTCCCGCCTCCTCGCCGTCCCAGGCGGCGTAGACCAGGGTCCGGCGCGGCCGGAAGCCCTGCTTCGCAAGAGCGCCCACCGCTTTCGCTTCGGCGAGCAGCGAGACCATTCCCGAGACGGGATCGGAGGCGCCGTTGACCCAGGCGTCGTGATGGTTGCCGCGCACGATCCACTCGTAGGGGAGCTCGGAGCCCTTCCACACCGCGATGACGTCGTACACCGGCTTCGAGACCCAGTCGAACTCCAGCTTTAGATGGACTTTGGCGGGACCCGGACCGAAGCGATAGGGAAAAGGCAGCGCGCCGCGCCAGCTCTCGGGAACCATCGGGCCGCCGAGCGCCCGCAGGAGCGGTTCGGCGTCGCCGTACGAGATCGGCAGCACGGGAATGCGGGTGAGCGTCTGCGCTTCGGACAGAGGGAGGCGCTCGGCCTGCTTCGTGGCGCCGACGCCGGGAGTCAGCGGATCGCCCGTATAGATCGGCATGTCGGCAACCGAGCCGCGCTGCACGGAGTCGCGCGAGCGCCAGCCGCCCTTCGGCCAGACATCGCCCCGGGTGTAACCGTCGCCGGCAGGGTCGGAGAAGATCAGGCAGCCGATGGCGCCATGTTCCGCCGCCACCTTGGGCTTGATGCCTCGCCATGAGCCACCGTAGCGGGCGAGGGCGATCTTGCCGCGCACGTCGATGCCGTGCAGCGCGAGCTCCTCGTAGTCGGCGGGCAGTCCATAGTTGACGTAGACCAGCTCCGCCTCGACGTCGCCGTCGATCGAGTAGATGTTGAAGCCGGGGAGCTGCTCTTTCTTCTGCCCCGAGGTCGGATCCTCGGCGAGCTCACCCTCGTCGAGCCGGGCGCGGAAGCGGCTCGGGGCGACCATCTCGAGCGAGCGCAGTTTCGGTGTCGGATAGAGGACGTCGAAGCTCTCGATGCGCGCGTCGTAGCCCCAGCTCGCGAACAGGTCGCGCATCCACGAGGCGTTGGCGCGTCCCCAGTCGGAGCCGACATGGTGCGGCCGGGCCGCGAGGTGCTCGAGCCAGGAGCGCAGCTCGGCTTTCGAGATCAGACCGTCGAAGGCGCGCTCGCGCTCGAGCTCGAGGCGGCTTCCGGCAGCGGAAAAGCCGAGCAGGGGAGGTCCGGAGGCTTCTTGAGCCGCGGCAAAAGAGGCGCAGCCGAGAAGCGCGACGCTGAAGGCGGCCGCCGCACTGGCAGGGAACTTCTGGACAGGTTTCGACATGAATTCTCCAATTCGCGAATCATGGCACGAGCCTCGCAAAGCCCATCGCGGTCGAAGTCGCTGATTCTCCGATCGTCCGGGGATCCGGCATCCGCACACGGTGTTGCGGCCGCCGATCGTCCTGGGTCAGACTCGGATTACCGTAAGGAGAAACAAATTGAGCAAACTGGTCCGAGGTCTCGCCGCAGGCTGGGGTGCGAAGAAGCTCACCGGCGGCTGCGGTTGCGGCGCCATTCTCGTGTTCATCCTGCTCTACTGGCTCCTCGGTCAGTCCGGCATCGGTATCTTCCAGTAGAACGGCCCGACTCTGGGACAGCCGCCGTCCGGAGAGCTGCAAGGTCGTTCGCCAAAGTTTCCGACGATCTCGCAGTTCGACCGGCGCAGCAGCGCACCCGGCGCCACTATCCAGCTTCCGGAGTTCGAGGGCATCCGGGTGAGTCCGAGCGTCTGCACCCTTCCCGAGGTGAGCGATCGCCTTCGACTCGCTACGGAGCAGGTGATTACGAGGTGCCTTCCGATCCAGGTCGCGACGGGGGCGAGGCCGCTTCCTAGCCGGCGCGCCGGCTGGACTTTATCCGGGGCCAGGAGGCCGTTTGGCGTCGACTTCTTCCGCCGCCGGCGCGACGCGGTCCCGGCGGTGAGGTAGCTCGCCGGTGCCGAACTCGGCGAGCAGCGCCTCGAGCGCGACGTGGTCGAGCGGCTTGACCAGGTGGGCGTCGAAGCCGGCGTCGTAGGCGCGACGCCGGTCCTGCTCCTGGCCCCAACCGGTGAGCGCCACGAGGATGATCTCGCTTCCCCATTCGAACTGGCGGATGCGGCGGCAGACCTGCAAACCATCGAGGTCGGGCATGCCGAGATCGAGCAGCACGATCTGCGGCCGGAGGCGCTGGACGGTGGCGAGAGCCTCCAGACCTCCGTAGGCGGTCTCCACTTGATGGCCCAGCTGACGCAGCAGGACGGTAAGCGAAGCGGCGTTGTCCGGCATGTCGTCGACCACGAGAATCCGCCGCCGGATCCGGGCGGTGCCCTCGCCCAGCGCGGCGGTATCGATCGCCGCCGGCATTCGCGCGCCGGCGATCGTCGGCAGGCGAACCGCGAACTCGCTCCCGAGCGCGGGCCCAGCGCTCGAGGCCTCCACTTCGCCGCCGTGCATCTCGACCAGGTGGCGCACGAGCGCCAAGCCGATTCCGAGTCCGCCGTTCGAGCGCCCTGGCGCATCATCGAGCTGAACGAACATCTCGAACAGGTTGGGCAGTTTCTCGGCCGGAATACCCACCCCGGAATCGTTCACCCGGACGACCACGGCGACCGGGTCCTCACTGCCCGGCGGCTCGACTTCGGCGACCAGGCCGATGCGTCCGCCCTTCGGGGTGTACTTGGCGGAGTTGTTGAGCAGATTCATGAAGACCTGGGACAGACGCACGAGGTCGGCTTCGAGAAAGACCGGCCGGGTAGGGAGCTCGATCGTCAGATGGTGGCCGAACTGTTCGATGAGGGGCCGGCTGCTCTCGAGAGCGCTCTCGACGACTTCGGCCAGCGTCACCCGGCTCCGCCGGAGCTCGAGCTTGCCGCGACTGATGCGGGAGACATCGAGCAGGTCGTCGATCAGGCGCGTGAGGTGATTCACCTGGCGGTCGATGACGTCGAGGCTCCACTGCACTTCCGGATCCGCGGGCCCGCGCATCTTGAGGACGCGGACCGAGTTGCAGATCGGCGCCACAGGATTGCGCAGCTCGTGGGCCAGAATGGCCAGGAACTGGTCCTTGCGCGAATCGCTCTCGCGCAGCCGCTCCTCGCTGGCTCTCAACATCGCAGTCGAGCCTTCGAGCGCCGCCGTGCGCTCCCGCACGCGGCGCTCGAGCTCGCGATTCAGGGACTCGAGCTCGCGCGACTTGCGGTAGAGATCGAGGAATATCGCCACCTTGGCACGCAGAATCTCCGGCACGACGGGCACTGGCAGGTAGTCCATCGCGCCACTGGTGTAGCCCCGCATGCGGTCGATGTCGTTGATCAGTACGGCCGAAATGAGAATGATCGCGGTCGACTGAAAGCGCGGGTGCTGGCGGATCATCGAGGCGAGCTCGAACCCGTCGAGATCCGGCATGCAGACATCCACCAGGACGACCGCGACTTCCGTACGCAGCAGGATGTCGAACGCTTCGCGCGCCGAGGCCGCCTTCAACAGATTCTCGTCGAGCTCGCCGAGGATGGCCTCGTAGGTCAGGAGCTTTCCGGGTTGGTCGTCGACCAGCAGGATGTTGACCTTCTCGCGTGTGCCGGCGCTCACTGGATCATCCTCAGCGGTGCAACCAGGTGCGCAGCGTCGACAGAAGCTGCTCGGTGTTGACCGGTTTCGCGAGGTAGTCGGAGGCGCCGGCCTCCAGGCAGCGCTCGCGATCGCCCTTCATCGCCTTGGCGGTGAGCGCGACGATCGGCAGGCGCCGGAAGCGAGGGTTCTGACGGATCGCCCGCATGGTCTGGAACCCGTCCATCTCGGGCATCATGATATCCATCAAGACGATCGACAGTTCGGGTGCCGCCTCGAGAGTTTCGATCGCCTCGCGTCCCGTGGTCGCCGACAGCACCGACATTCCCCGTCGTTCGAGCACGCTCGAAAGGGCGAAGATGTTGCGCACGTCGTCGTCCACCACCAGAACGGGCTTTCCCGCCAGGAACTCATCCGAACGATGAAGCCGGTGGAGCATCTCCTGTTTGTGGGAAGGGAGCGAGCCGATGACGCGGTGGAGGAAGAGCGCGGTCTCGTCGAGCAGCCGCTCGGGCGACTCAACCCCTTTGACGACGACGCTCCGGGCGAGCTCGTGGAGGCGCGCATCCTCTTCCGCCGAGAGCTCGCGGCCGGTGAAGACGACGACCGGTATATCCGACAGCGCCGACTCGTCGCGCAGTGCTTCGAGCACCTCGAAGCCCGAGATATCCGGCAGCCGCAGGTCGAGCACCACGCAGTGGAAGGTCTCTCGCCGCAGCGCCTGCAGCGCCGCCTCTCCTGTCCCCACGACCTCGATCTCGAGGTCGTCGTGGCCCAGGAGCTCCGCGATGCTCATCTGCTCGGCGGAATTGTCCTCGACGATCAGCAGGCGCTTGCGCTGCGCCGCGGCGTAGCTCTTCATCCGCGCCAGTGCCGCTTCGAGCTCGCTCGCGTTCGAAGGCTTGGTGAGATAGGAAAACGCGCCGCGCGCCAGGCCGTGCTGGCGGTCCTCGTCGAGCGAGACGATCTGCACCGGAATGTGCCGGGTGGCCGGATCCTGCTTGAGCTGGGAAAGAACCGTCCACCCGAGCATGTCCGGGAGGAAGATGTCGAGCGAGACGGCGGTGGGCCGGAACTGGCGGGCAAGCTCGAGCGCCTCGGTGCCGCGCGGCGCGACGAGGGCCTTGAAGCCCTGGTCGTGCGCCAGGTCCATCAGCACGCGGGCATAGTGCGGGTCGTCCTCGACGACCAGGATCAAC
>JBDSRU010000148.1:0-3528 GCA_039929145.1 Thermoanaerobaculia bacterium | reverse complement strand
TTTCGAGGTTTTCCTCGATCGGACGCGAAGTCGACAGGTGGGTCACGTCGGCGCGCGGCACCATCACCTGGCGGGCATGGCGTAACGAAAGCTCGAAGACGTTGTCGAGGATCTCGCGCTTGAGCTTCGACTGACTGCCCATCTCAGAGGAAGAGAGCAGCAGGCGAAGCTCCTCTTCGGAATGCGACAGCTCCTCCTCACCGGCCGACTTGAGGCCAACCATCCTGAGTAGGGCGCCTGCCGCCTGGTTGAGCAGCCAGATCGCCGGGAAGCTCACCCAGTAGAAGACGTAGAGCGGCATGGCGATCCACAGCGCAGTCGGCTGGGGCCGGCGGATCGCGAAAGATTTCGGTGCCTGCTCGCCGATCACGATGTGAAGCACGGTGATGCAAATGAAGGCGACCGTGAGGCTCACGGAGTGCACCCGCGCGTCGGTCACCCCCGGGATGCGCCGGAGGAGAGGTGCCACGATCCAGCTGAAGGCCGGTTCACCCACCCAGCCGAGCGCGAGGCTGGCGAGGGTGATCCCAAGCTGGCTCGCCGACAGGTAGGCGTCGAGATGCGCCAACTGGTGGCGGGCGAGCTTCGCCCTGCGACTTCCCGCGAGGGCGAGCGGATCGAGCTGGGTCGGGCGCACTTTCACCAGCGCGAACTCGGCGGCGACGAAGAATCCGTTGATGGCGACGAGCAGGAGGCCCAGGGCGAGTCCGAGCCAGGGGTTCATGGGGGCCGACGCCGCTTCCGCAGCGCCGGTGCCCTCCGCCAGGGCGAAGGCGAGGATCTTCATTCGGAGGGAAGTATAGGCGGCGGCAGGCACTGGACGCAGTAGAATGTGCGCGAGCGTCGCGTCAGGCATCCGGCCGGCAGGAGTGGAGGCCGGGGGGGCGATCAGGCGCCGGAGGATTCAAATGTCCAGAACCCGTCGACTTTCCCGCTGGTTGTTGGTCGCCATCGCCGTTACCGCCTTGTGGACCGCTTCGGCGGCCCATGCGCTGAACCAGGCCCGCCTCTTCGGCACCATCACCGACGAGAACAAGAAGCCGTTGGCCGGCGTCCAGCTCACGGTCACTTGCCCCGAGATTGCGACGTTCAAGATCGAGGTGACCACCGACGCCAAGGGCAACTGGGCGGTGACACTCATCGACGCCACGAAGAGCTACAACTACAAGTACGAAAAGACCGGCTATCAGACGATGCAGACGGATCTCAAGATCCCCATCGGCTCGAACGAGCGCCGGGACTTCCAGATGCTCTCCGACGCCGAGGCGATCAAGCGCGGCTCGGCCGTCGAGGCGCCGCGCGAACCGACACCGCAGGAAAAGGCGGTCGTGGCCTTCAATCAGGGCGCCGAGGCGTCGCAGATGGGCGACATGGCGACCGCCAAGACGAAGATGATCGAAGCCTCGACGCTCGATCCGCTGCTCGGGGTCGCGCATTCGGCGCTCGCCGGCATGCTCTACGCCGACAAGGACTACACCGCCGCGGCGGCGGCGGCGGAGAGGGCCCTCGCCATCGACCCGAAGGACGCGCGGTCGCTGCGCGTCGCGGTCGAAGCCAACACCGCGCTCGGCAATACCGCCAAAGCCAAGGAGGCGTCCGCGGCGCTCGCGGCGGTCGACCCCAAGGCGGCGGCGCTCGACCTGTTCAATCAGGGAGTGCGCGAATACAACGGTGGCTCGATGCCGGCGGCGCTCAAGCTGTTCGAGCAGTCGCTGGCCGCCGACTCGACCTATGGCAAGACCCATTACATGCTCGGCATGTGTTTCATCAGTCAGGGCGAGAACGCCAAGGCGAAGGAGCACCTCGAAGCGTACATCGCCGTCGCCGCCGCGGACGACGCCGACGCGAAGACCGCCAAAGAGATGTTGAGCTATCTGAAGTAGGAATGCAGGTCACCCTCAGCCCGGGTCGCGATCGCCCGATCCGCGACGGCCACCCCTGGGTCTTCTCGGGAGCCATCCAGTCCGAGCGCGGCGACCGCGAGGCGGCGATCGCCGAAGTCTTCGATGCCGGTGGTGCGCGCCTCGGCGCCGGTTTCTACAGCGCCGCCTCGCAGATTCGGGTGCGCATGCTCGCGGTGGACCCTTCCCGAGGAGTGTCGGGTGAGGCGGGCACCCGAGTCGACGCCTCCTATTTCGAAACCTGCCTTCGTGCCGCGGACAGCTGGCGGCAGCGCCTGCTGCCCGCCGGAACCACCGGCTACAGGCTGATCAATGCGGAAGGAGACGGTCTGCCGGGCTGGACCGTCGATCGCTTCGGCCCGGTTCTGGTCAGCCAGATCACCTCCGCCGGTCTCGAGAAGCTGCGCGGAGCTGCCTACGCGGGTCTGGGCCGGATCTTTCCCGGCTCGTCGATTCTGCACCTGGGTGATCTCGCGGCCCGGCGCGAAGAGGGGCTTCCGCTGCTCGCTGAGACGATCGCCGGACCCTTGCCGCGCGAGGCGGTCTTCGAAGAGAGCGGCCTCAAGTTTGTGGCCGAGCTCGAAGGCGGGCAAAAGACCGGCTTCTATTGTGACCAGCGCGACAACCGCCGTCTGGTCGAGGGCTTCGCGCGCGATCGCCGCGTGCTCGACCTCTTCTCCCACAGCGCCGCGTTTTCGCTCTATGCCCTGCGCGGCCGCGCGCGGACGGTGACCGCGGTCGAGTCCGCCGGGCGCCTCCACGCGCTCGGGCGGCGGCTGGTGATCGAAAATCATCTCGATCCCGGGCGCACCGAGTTCGTCACCGCCGACGTCTTCGAAGATCTCCGTCAGCGCAGGGAGAGCTACGACCTCGTGATCTGCGATCCGCCGCCGCTCGCCAAGCGTCGCACCCATCTCGAGAAAGCGGCCCGTGCCTACAAGGACCTGAACCGGCTGGCGCTCGGCCGTCTCGCGCCCGGCGGCCTGCTGCTCACCTTCAGCTGCAGCGGGGCGATCGACAGCAAGCTCTTTCGCCAGATCCTGTTCGCGGCGGCTGTCGAGGCGCGCGTCGACCTCGCGCTGCTCGCGCCGCTCGCCGCCGCGGTCGATCACCCGGTCTCCGTCTTCCATCCCCAGGGCGAGTACCTCAAGGGCTGGCTCGGAGTGGTGCGGGGGCGGCTGGGATGACGGCGCCGCCTCCGCGCGCCGAGTCGCCGGCCGCTTGCCCGGTGGTCTTCTTCCACGCTGGCGAGCCCGGCGCCGCGCCGCCGCGCCTGATGACGATCGCGGCGGCGCTCTCCGGCCGCGGGCGAAATTGCCGCGCCGCAGCGCTCCGCGAGCTCGGAGGGGTGCGCGGCGCGATCGTGATTTTCGACGGCGGCGTCGGCACGGGCCCCCTCCTGCGCGCCCGGCTCGCAGGCAACCGGACGTTGCTCGACGTGCGCGGACTCCCCGCCGGGCCCCGGTTCCCGGGCGGTGCCCGGCTGGTGGACGGCGCCATCTTCCGCAGCGCCCGGCAGCAGCGCGACCTCGACCGGCCGCGCTGGACGAGTCGTGTCATCTATGACGAAGCCGAGCCCGGGCTCGTCCCGCACGGCGTCGCCGCGGGAGAGTTCAAGGCCGCCTGT
>JBDSRU010000147.1:0-4622 GCA_039929145.1 Thermoanaerobaculia bacterium | reverse complement strand
TCTGGTTGAAGCCGCAGGAGACGAAGTCGGCAAACTGCATCTCGACGACCGGTAGATAGCCGAAGAGCGCCGCCCCGGCGGCGAGGCCGAGGGTGCCGCTCTCGGAGATCGGCGTGTCGAGCACCCGATCGGGCCAGCGTACATGCAGACCCTTGGTGACGCGGAAAGCGCCCTCGAAGACCGCGATGTCCTGACCGAGCAGCACGATCGACGGGTCGCGCTCCATCTCCTCGCGCAGCGCCTGGTGAATGGCGTCGAGATAAGTCACCTCGCCGGCCCGGGTCGGCCCGACAGCGCCGCCCGTGAAGGCCGCCATGGCCGTCGGGGCGTCGGCGTCGGCTTCCACGGTCCCGGCCGGAGCGCCGGCGCCACCTTCTTCCGCGGCCTCGCCGCGCGCCGGCTGGGCGACAGCGCCGACCAGCATCGTGGCGTCCTCGGCCAGATCGTCGACGTCGGCCTCCGAAACAGCGGCTGGCTTCGCTCCCGCCGCCTCGGCCGGCGCCGCTTTCGCGACTGGCCGGCGGGGATAGACCCGCGCCGAAGGCTCGGCGAGGACCGGCCGGAAAGCTTCTCCGAAATCCGGGGCTGCCGCAGCCAGCGCCCTGTCGATGGCGGTCTCGACCAGCTCCGCGACGCGCGTGTGCAGGCGGCTCTCGGTGTCGAGGTCGAGCAGACCTTCGCTCTGAAGCCGCCGGGCATAGACCGGCACGGGATCCTGCGACTGGTAGAGCTCGAGCTCCTGCTCCGGCACGACCTTCATCGAGCCGTCGCCCTCGGCGTGACCGCGCAGCCGACCGACGACCGCCTCGACCAGCGTGGGACCGCCGCCGGCGCGCGCCCGCGCCACCGCTTTGGCGAGCGTCTCCGCCATCTCGTCGGGATCGTTGCCATTCACCGTCAACGCCGGGATGCCGTAGCCCGGCCCGCGATCGGAAAGCTGCAGGCAGGCATACTGGTGCCGGGCCGGGGTCGAGAATGCGTAGCGGTTGTTCTCGATCACCAGGACCAGGGGAAGCTTCCAGACCGCCGCGAGGTTCATGCCTTCGTGGAAGTCGCCGGTCGAAGTGCCGCCCTCACCGATGAAGTTGATCGCCACGCGGTCGCCACCGTCGCGCTTCATCGCGAAGGCGCAGCCGGTGGCGACCGGGATCATCGAGCCGAGGTGACTGATCATGCCGACGTGCGCGATTCCCGCGGCGTCGTCGAAATGACCGTAGTGGTAGGAACGCTCGATGCCGCGCGAGAAGCCCGGAGCCTTCCCGAGCACCTGGCAGGCGAGACGGTAGAACAGCGCTTCCGGCTCCGGGCGGCGGCCGTCGGGGGAGCCGAACCCGAAACCGGGAAAGGTGCGCGCCGGATCGAGGTAGAAGGCGAGGATGGCGCCGACATCGCGGTGCAGCGAGCACAGCACGTCGCCGGCTTCGAGAGCCAGCCCGGCGGGGACCGTGATTCCCTCGTTGCCGATCGCGCTGTACCACTTCGAAATCCTGCCGGTCAGCAGCATGGACTCGAAGCGCGCGTCGAACTCGCGCGCCAGCTTCATGTAGGCGTAGGTGCGGAGCCGGTCTTTCGGACTGTTCACGATCGCGGAAGTCTACGGCGGGGGAGCGAGCCCCGGCAAGAAACGGCTGGACGGCCCGGGCTCAGCGCGGCAGGCTTTGAATCCTGGTCTCGAACTCGGACCGGCGCGGATACTCCGGATCCATCTGCAGCAGGATCTTGAAGGCGAGCTCCGCCTCGGAGCGCTTCTTCTGCCGCAGGAAGCCTTCGAGCTGGTGCACGCCCTGCTCGATCCCCTGCTGGCGGCGATGCACCTCTTCGAGGCGGCTGATCTCGTTGAACAGCAGCGTCGGCCGCGGGCTGTCGGGGATAGAGCGCTCGAAGTCGAGGACGACGTCGCGCGCCGCGTACCAGTCGCGCGCCTGGACCTTCTCCTTGTAGAGCCGTTCGAACTCCTGGGCACGCGTATCGCGCTCGGCCAGCGCTGCGATGTCGGCGATGCGCAGGCGGTAGTTCTCCACCGAGACCTTGGCGAGCCCAGTGGAGGAAAGACGCTGCAACTCGCGCTCGGCTTCATCCAGACGGTTTGAGTCGAGCAGGCTCTCGAGATTCTCGCGCCGGCGGTCGACGGCCGCGTCGGTCGCAGCCTGCTGCTCGGCGGTCCGGATCGACGAGCGCAGCTCCTCGGAAAGCTGCAACGTCGGATCGGACTTCTCGAGCTGCTCGAGCTTGCGGCGCGCCGCGACCAGATCACCACGCAGGAGGGCGTCCCGCCCTTCGGTGAGGATGGCGCCGGCGATCTCCATCTTGCCGCGCTCCTCGCCCATGATCCGAACTGCGCTCGCGAAAAGGTCGCGGCGCGGGTGGTGCGGGTCGAGCTCTACCAGGGTTTCGAGCGCGAAGCTGGCCAGCGACTGCTTGTTCTCCTGCAGGTACTTGACCAGGAGGCGCTCGGCCTCGGCGACCTTGGCGGAATGCTCGCGCTGCTCGGTCGTCGGCTCGGCCGGAATCGGACGGGCCGCAGGCGTGCGAACGGCCGGGGGGGGTGTGGCGGCGCCGGGCGCCATCGCTGGACTAGGCGTGACGGCGGTATCGGCGGTGCGGCTCGGCCGCGGCGGCGTCGCAGCGACCGGCGAAGGACCCGGCGCCGGCGCCGCCTTCGCTGGCGAGAGCGAAAGCCCCGCGCCGACCTCGGCAAGCTGCTCCCGGAGCTGCGCCACGAGCGGATTCCTCGGTGCCATCGCTTCGAGTTGGGTCACCAGGCCGGCCGCGTCGTCGTAGCGCCGCGCCGCGAACGCCTGGGTCGCGAGATCGGCGATGCGGGACGACTCACTGACTTTCTTCGCGGCGCGGTCGATCTGGGCGAGCAGGTCGATGCGCTCCTCCCGCGACAACTCCGAGGCCGATCCGCTGCGCGTCGTCGGGCGCGGCGAGCTCGTGGCCGGAACCTTTGCGGCCGCACCGGCCATGACCGGCAGCGAGATCTCCTGCGTCGCCACCTGCCGCAGCTGCTCGGCCATATGGACCAGCGCCTGCAGGAAGGTGATCGCGTCCGGGAAGCGCAGCTCGCGATCCTTCTCGAGTCCCTTGAGAATCAGGTCGTTCAATTCCCGCGGCACGAGCACCGCAGGATTCCGGCCGATGAGCGGCTGAGGCGGCTCGGTCAGGCGCTTGAAAACGAAGCCGTGCTGGTTCTCCGAGTCGAAGGGCGGCTTGCCGGTGATCATCTCGTAGAGCACGGCGGCGAACGAGTAGAGATCGCTCCGGTGATCGAGTGGCGCGTCCTTGATCGCTCCGGCCTGCTCGGGCGAGCAGTACATGAGCTTGCCCATGAAGATGCCGGCCTGGGTGATCTCCAGCCCGGCCGCGGCCTCGAGATTCTTCGCCAGCCCGAGATCGATGAGCTTCACCTGATAACGCCCGCGGCGGTCACGGGTGATCATCATGTTGTCGGGCGAGATATCGCGGTGGATAACTCCAGCGGCGTGGATCGCCTCGAGTCCGCGCAGGGTCTGGATGCCCAGATCGACCGCCAGCGGCAGCGGAAAGACCCCGTGGGTCTTCATCCAGTCGTGAACGTGATCGCCCTCGATGTGCTCGGAGACCATGTAGAAACTGCCGTCCGGCAGGCGCGAGAAGTCGTAGAGAATGGCGACGTTCGGGTGCTTGATCTGGGTGGCGATGCGCGCTTCCTGGGCGAAACGCTGCAGGGCGTGCGGGTCAGTGGCGCGATCGGCGCGCAGAATCTTGATCACGCGCAGTTCCTGCAGATGGACGTGGCGAGCCCGCCAGATCTCGCCCATGCCGCCCGCGGCGAGCCGGTCGAGAATCTCGTACTTGCCGTCGAGGATCGTCCCGCTGTTGCGCTCGGTCACCGCGGTTCCTGGCTCCTTGGTGCTTCAGTCCGTTGGATTCTCTCCTATTCTAGCCCGCGCTGCCGCGTGGCAGAATCTCGCGCCGCCCGAAGTCTGGCGAAAACCGCGGATGCCCCCCTCCCCCCCCCCCAGCTCCGGCGCCCCCCCACCCTCCGGCACGCGCCCTGGCGCTCGTCCAGATGGGCGCCCCGCTGCACGCCAAATGGCGCTCGCCTGCGGCTGCCTGTTCGTCGCCATGCTGAACCTGACGCTGGTCGTCGCCGGCCTCAAGGAGCTGGTGGTAGACGAGCTCGGCGGCACGGTCGCCGACGCGGCGCTGTTCTTCACCGTCGAGATGGCGGCCTACCTTCTGTTCGCGCCGCTATGGGGGGCGCTCTCCGACAGGCTCGGCCGGCGCAAGCCGTTCATCGTCTCCGGCTTCGCCGCGAGCGGCCTGCTCTACTTCGCCTACCTCTGGATCGATTCGATCCCCTTGCTCCTCGCGCTGCGCTTCCTGCAGGGGGGAGCCGCGATCGCCGGCTGGTCGACCACGATGGCGCTGCTTTTCGACGGCGCGGACGAAAAGAACCGGCCACGCTTCGCCGGCCTCGCCGGCGCCTCCCTGATTCTCGGCGTCGGACTCGGCGCGCCGATCGGTGGCCTGGTGACGCAGCACTGGGGCGGCCGGGCGCCGCTGGCGCTCGCCGGGACGCTCTTCCTCCTTCTCGCGCTCGCCGCTCTCGCGCTCGCGGAAGCTCTGGCCGTTCA
>JBDSRU010000146.1:0-3609 GCA_039929145.1 Thermoanaerobaculia bacterium | reverse complement strand
CTCAGTTCTCGGCGACTCTCTCCGGACTGCCGGCGGGAGTGAATGCCGGGCGCGTCGCCTTCCGCTACTTCGTCACCGACGGCGGACCGACCGGCAACAACTCGGACATCATCGCAATCGACGATGTCGTGGTCACCGACACCCTGCCGGTGGAGCTGATGATGTTCGAAGTCAACTGACCCCGATTCGACGAAGTATTCGACGCGCGTCGGGCTTCGCCCGGCGCGCGTTTTTCTTTGCGGCCTCAGCGGCGGCGACGATGCAGACGGTCGTCCCGGGCCTCGATGCGTCCGACGGCGATCGAAGACCTCTCCGGCAGCGACCTCGCGGCGCCGGTGAGCTTCGGTTTCACAACGACACCCTGATCCGGCAGAAGTTCAGTCCGGCGCGCGATCTCCGCTTCGACCTCAAGGCGGAGCGCGGGCCGGTGCGCCTCTCCCCAGGCGGCGGCGACGTCGGTTCGCGCCTCGGCGAAGCTACGTTCGCGCCGCGGTTCGATCGCTTCGACGCGGACAAGCACGTAGCCGCGCACGCGATCGGTGAGCTGGGCGGCGTCGTAGGTCTCGACCAGGAGCGGAGCGCTGAGGTCGCCCACGTTCAGTTCCCGCACGACTTGGTACGCCTTCGTTCCGGCCCACCAGCCAAAGTCGCGTAGATCGATCCAGCCGAGATCGCCGCCCGCAGCCCCGCTCGGGTCGGATGACAACTCGCGGGCAGCGGCGGCAAGATCCCGCTTTCCGGCCCGGATCTCGCCGGCCAGCGTCGCTAGCTCCTCGAAAAAATGGTGCGGGCTGTGCTCGGGACGGAAGGCCCGCAGGAGAATTCTCAGCCGGTGGCGCGCGGGAAGGGCAAACCGCTCCGGTCGCGCATCGAAGACCGGCCTGAGGTCGACATCTTCGAGCCGGGAGCAGCGCTCGGCCAGCCGGGCCTCGGTCGCGTCGTCGATACGCGCGTCGCGCTCGGCCTCGGCGAGGAGGAGCGCAACCTCTACGTCGTCGGCCAGCCGGGCCCTCACCGCTTTGTCGAGATAGAGCGCGTGCTCGGCGCGCTCGCGCAGAAAGTCGAGCGGCTCGCGCGTGCGCCGTTCGACGAACGTCTGCGCCGCCAGCTCGCGCTCGAGATCGGCGACCGTCCAGCGCTCGGCGCCGAGCTCGAAGAGGAGGGCGGTGGGCACGGGCGGCAGTTCCAGCCGCTGCGGTGCCCAATGGGCGCCCGACTCGCGCACGAGCTGATCGAAAAACCGTTCTCGGGCCGCGGCGAGGGCGGCGAAGGTGAGCTTGCGCCGGCTCACCTCGCGTGCCGTCGCCGGATCGATGTTCTGCGGCGGCAGGCGCTGCTCAAGCCGGAAGATGTGCAAGCCGATCGGCGTCTCGACGACCTCGGAGAGCTCGCCGACCGCGAGCCGCCAGACCTGGACTTCGATCGAGGGCTCCAGCTGACCGCGGGCCTGCGGCGCGATCAGGCCGCCGAAACGGGCGCTCTGCGAGTCCGAGCGGGTCTGCGCCAGATGGGCGAAATCGGCTCCGGCCAGGACCTCCCGCCGGAGCCCCTCGAGTTCGGCACGCGCGGCTTCGCGCGCCTCCTCCGGGCCGCGCACCGACAGTCGCCGGAAAAGGTGGCGCAAGATGATCCGCTCGCTGCCCGCGAACTCGACGCGGTGCGCCTGGTAGAACTCCTCCACCTCGGCATCCGACACCTTCGCGGTGCCGGAGACGAAGCGCCTCTCGACGGCAGCGACGAGCACCTCCTCGCGTCCGCGCTCCACCCGGAGACTCACGGAAGTTTCGTCAGCGGCCGGCGCAGGCGCGATCGTCGCGGGCTGCGAGACGTCGCCGGGCGCGAGGCCGCCAGCGAGGAGCAGCAGAAGTGGAAGGGTCAGTCTCAAGGGGTCTGGTCCGAAACGGGAACGGGCGGCACTGAGCCGCCCGTTTCTTTCGCACTGCGCTCTGCGAGCGTCAGTCGACCGAGAAGGTCGTGAGCTCCACCGGGGTCTGGTTGTTGCCCGACACCGACATCACGATGTGCATATTCGGAAAGCCGATCCCTGCGAGGCTCGTGATCTCCGTGATGCCACAGGGAGCCGACTTGATGAAGCCCGGGCCCGTTTGTCCCAAAGCGTTCGAGCCGATGAAGAACTGGTGAGACGCGGTCTGGCCGTTCGGCGTGAAGATCTCGACCGCCAGAATGTCCGCGGCGTTGATCAGCACCGGCTGCGTGGTGAGCGGCACGGCGAGTAGAGTGGCCGCCTGATCGACCACCGTGATGTTCTGGGTGCTCAGTGCAGCGCCGAGCGTGGCGTTCAACGGCGGGTTCGCCGAAGAATCGTAGATCCGCACCGAGATCGGCTGGCCGACACCGCCACCGTCGTTCGCCGTCTCGACGCCGATCGTCACCTGCTGCACCATGAACTGCAGGTCGGTCAGGGGAGGATTGAAAGCCGACAGAGTGAACGCGCGGTAGTAGAAATTGTCGGTGTGAAAAAAGCCTGGAGTTCCTCCATTGCAGGACACCGAGTTGGCCGCGGTGATCGTCGTGCTGGTGCTCTGGGAGATCGACACGACGTTTTCCGGCAAGACCTTCTGGCCAAACGGCGCGGGCGCCGGATTGCCGTTGGTGCTGAAGCTGTTGGCCGCCAAAACGGAGCTCGCGGGCAGACACATCAAGGCAAGAACGATCGGAATGCGGATTTTCACGGGGTCTCCTCTTCGAGACTGGTTGGACGACATGGCCCTAGTCTATCGGGGTTTTGCGAGTCCTGCCAACCGCGCTCCGCGAGCCGGTCTCCGGGCTGCGCTCCAGCCTACTTCGCGATCGTCTCGACCTTGAGCAGTGGCACTTCCACCGAGGTGGCGCGGCGAAGGTCGACGCGGGCGCGGATGCCCCAGAAGTTGTCGAGCAGAGGATCCATGAGGGTCTGCTGGACCTCCCACTGGCGATCGCCGATCGGACGGATCTGGGTCCAGTGGTGGCGCCGGCTCTCGGGCGAGGTGATGAGGTCGGTGTACTCCTCGAAGAACGGCGCGAGCGCCGCCTCGAGCTTCGCGGCATCCCAGTCGTCGGGCCCGGAGGCGACCGCGGGCACGCCGTCGGCGGTTACCGGATGGACGATGCGCAAAACGGCCTCCTCCCAGTTCCGGTTCGCCAGCGCCTGCACGAAGAGATGCATCTCCGAGCGCACGCGGGCCGCGAAGACCTTGGGGTTCTCGACCAGCTCGCGCACCCAGATCGCCTCGACCGCCTTCTCGCGCTCCTCGCGCTTGCGCAGCAGGAGCTCGGGATGGAGCATGCTCTCCCACTCCTCGAGCAGGCTCGTGTCGGTGAGCTCGATCGTGGTGCGGAAGAAACCGAGAACGTCCTCGACCGCCTCGGTCTTGGCGACGATCGGGACGTTCTGCTGCAGCGTGCGGTAGAGCTGCGAGAGATAGCGCAGCAGCACCCCCTCGCTGCGCTCGAGACCGTACGCCTTCACATAGTCGTTGAATGAGGCGTAGTTCTCCCACATTTCGCGGCCGATCGACTTGGGCTCGATCTCGCGATCGCCCACCCACGGATGCATGCGCGCGAAACGGTCGAAGTTGCCGAACAGCCACTCGGCGAGCGGCTTGGGAT
>JBDSRU010000145.1:0-7436 GCA_039929145.1 Thermoanaerobaculia bacterium | reverse complement strand
GTAGATGTTCCAGCCGTCGGGCCGGGTGATCCACACCATCTGCGGCATGGCCTCGGCGAGGGCCCGAAGTTCCTCGGCGCTGGCGCGCAGCGCCTCTGTCGCGAGCTTGCGCTCGGTGACGTCCCGGGTCGAGCCGACGACGAAGTCGATCTGACCTGCGTCATCGACGCTGGGTGAGAAGATGTATTCGTAGAAGCCCAAGTGTCCGCTCGGGCTGGTATAGGGGGTCTCGTCGGTGACGGATTTCCCGGTTTCGAAAACCGCCTGCACCTGGCGTTGAAGTTTCTCCGCCAGCGCTGGCGGATAGCCGAGGTCCAAGAAGTTCCGCCCGACGGCCTGTTCCAACGGGATGCCCCAAAGAGTCAGCAGCGGTTGATTGGCGAACAGGAAGCGGCCCTCGCGGTCGAAGATGTAGGCGAAATCGCTGGTCGACGAGAGGGTGGCGCTGAGCAGCCGTTCCCGGCGCTCCGTGCGTTGGGTCAGTTCCTGGAACGCCCCTTCGGCGCGCTTGCGCGCGTCGATGTCGAGCACGAAGGCCACGGAGCGATCGCGCAGCGGCCCCAGCAAGGTGTAGCCTACGAGCACCCAAATTCGGGTCCCGTCCTTGCGGATGTACTGCTTTTCGTAGGGTGCACAGGTGCCGCTCGCGCCCGCTTCCAGATTGCCGGCCTCGTCGAGGTGCCGGAAGTCGGGAGCGGTGAGATCCCTCCATTTCAGGCCCGAGACGAGGTCTGCGCGCCCATAGCCGGAGAGACGCAGGAACTCGTCGTTCGCTTCCAGAATCTCGCCGCCCATGTCACCGAAGACGATGCCGACCAGATTCGACTCGAAGAAAGCGCGTAACTTTTCCTGGCTCTCCAGCAGCTGGATCCCTGCTGGACTCGCGCGTTCGGCGAGCGCGATCGACGGCGGTTCGCGAGTTTTCATCGACCGAAGCGATACATCCGTCGAATCTAGACCGCGGCGTTCGCCCCTTGAAGCGCAGTTTCTACCTATTCACGAGCCGAACCTCGCGAAGTGCTTGCGGAGCGCGTAGGGGCGCTTTACCGCAGCGAATCCTGGGCCACCTGCAGTTCCGCTGACGGGGCTTCAGGCCGCCCGGCGGTCGCGGCGAGCGAATTCGGCGCGGTCGCGGCCGTCGCGCTTGGCGCGGTAGAGCGCCTGATCGCTGCACTCGATCCATTCGGTCGGATCCGACGTTGCGTGCTGTGGCAGCGCCGACATGACGCCCAGGCTCGCGGTGACCTGCACTTCCGCCCCGCTGGCGAGGGTCACCGGGCGCTCGCGAATCGCCTCGCGCACTCGCTCCGCGGCCCGGATCGCCTCTTCGTCGTCGCAGTTGGCGAGCACCATCAGAAACTCCTCGCCGCCGTAGCGCCCCAAGGCATCGGAAGGCCGGATCGCCGCGCGAATTCTCCGCGCGATCTCACGAAGTACCTCGTCGCCGCCTGGATGTCCGTAGGTGTCGTTGATCTGCTTGAAGTGGTCGATGTCGATCATCGCCAGGCCGACCGGCGTCTCGTCGCGCCGTCCCCGCGCGAGCTCGCGGGTCAGGACATCGTCGATCGCTCCGCGGTTCCAGGTGTGAGTCAGCCGATCGACCAGCGCAGTTCGGCGCAGAGATTCCACCTCGCTCGCGAGGTCCTGCTGGCTCGCGGAGAGCGCCTGGGTCCGGAGCTCCGTTTCGACCCAGGTGGCGAGATCGCGCAGGACCTCGAGGTCTCCTTCCGTGAACGAGCGCGGGCGGCGGTCGATGACGCAGAGGGAACCGACGCGCTTGCCTTCGGGACTGTGCAGCGGCTGGCCGGCGTAAGCGCGGATGAACGGCTCTCCGGTCACCAGGGGGTTGTCATGGAAGCGGGAGTCGAGCTTCGCGTCGTTCACCACCAGCGGCTTGTCCGAGAGAATGGCGTGCCCGCAGAAGGAAACCGAGCGTGGGGTGCTGACGGCGTCGAGACCCTGCGCCGATTTGAACCACTGGACATCGGCGGCAACGAGCGAGACCAGTGAGATCGGCGCGTCCAGGAGCTTCGCTGCGCAGCGGGTGATGCGATCGAAGCGCTCTTCCGCAGGCGTGTAGAGAATGTTCAGGGCCTGCAGGCCAACCAAGCGCTGCTCTTCGTCGACGGGTGTCTGGGGAGATCGCATTGGGGCTCCTCTGGCGCTCTCGGCGCCGCTCGCCAATCCTCGCTGCAGGCGCCATGCCTTGGAGACGCTGACTCCGGAGGCCGTGTGTTCTCAATCAGTTGAGGATCCTGAGGTGGCGCCCCGGAAGTCCCGCTGCGAGATCTCGTCCAGCTTGTGGACAAGGTTTTCCCGATCGTGGACTCCGCCCGGGGCATACAATCACCCCATGACCGGAGCCGCCAGCTTCGCCGACCGAAGGCGTCTGCTGCAGCTCGAGACGCTCTATGACCTGGCGCTCAAGCTCCACGCCGAAAGGCAGGAGCAGGAGCTCGTCGACGAGCTCCTCGAGCGCGTCTGCGCGGTGCTCGACCCGGCGGTCGCAGTGGCGGTGACTCGCGAAGCCTCCGCCGGCAGCCGCGCACTGGCGGTCGTCGGCTGGCCCGACGCCCGGCCTTCCGGCGCCGAGCTCCTGGCGCAGCCACTCTGGCGCGAGCTCCTCGCTGAGGGGCAAACGCTGTTGCGCCGTCAGGGAGTCTTCGCTGGCGTCCCGTTCCGCGAGCTCATCGCGACGCCGCTCGGCTACCGTGGCGTCTTTCTCGGCTATCTCGCTCTCCTCGACAAGGAGGAGCGCGGCGGCGGCGAGGGCGGCTTTTCTCCGGAGGACCGCCGCTTCCTGGAGTCGGTCGCCGCGCTTGCCGGAGTGGCGCTCGACGGAGCCCGCCAGATCGAGCGCCTCGAAACCCGAAGCGAGCGGCTGGCCGAGGAGAACAAGGTGCTGCGCGGCCAGCTCGCTTCAGAGGTCGACGGCCAGGGGATCGTCGCCGCTTCGCCCGGGATGCGCCGGGTGCTCGAGCTGGTCGAGCGCGTCGCGCCGCGCAGCGTCAACGTGCTGGTGCGCGGCGAGAGCGGCACCGGCAAAGAGCTGATTGCGAAGCTTCTGCATCACCTGTCCGGCCGCAGTGGCTCGCTGGTCGCCATCAACTGCGGCGCGCTCCCGGAATCTCTCCTCGAGAGCGAGCTCTTCGGCATCGAGGGCGGCGTCGCGACCGGGGTCACGGCGCGGCGCGGCAAGTTCGAGCTCGCCGACGGCGGCACGCTTTTCCTCGACGAGATCGGCGACATGGCGCCCGCTCTGCAGGTCAAGCTCCTGCGCGCCTTGCAGGAGCGCGAGATTGTCCGGCTGGGAGGGGAGCGCCCCATCCCGGTGGACGCGCGCCTGGTGGCGGCGACGCACCGCAGTCTCGAGGAGCTGGTCGCCGAGGGGAGGTTTCGCGAGGATCTGTACTACCGCATCAAGGGTGTCGAGCTCGAGCTGCCGCCGCTCAGACAGCGGCGCGAGGAGATTCCCCTCCTGGTGCGCCATTTCGTCGAGCAGTTCTGCCACCGGGAGGGCATCCCGGTGCCGCAGATCTCCCGTGACGCGCTCGCCCTGCTTCTCGACTACGATTACCCCGGAAATGTCCGGGAGCTCGAGAACCTGATCGCGGGTGCGGTTTCGCTCGCCGACGGAGCGGTCGAGGCGACGCTCGTCCGCTCGCTCCTTGGCAGTGAGAGCCGTTCTGCTGGCCCTGAAGCGCTCGATTTGGAGGCCGTCGAGCGCCGCCACATCGAGCGCGTACTCAAGCTGGCCAGCGGCAACCGCAGCGCGGCGGCCAAACTCCTGGGTGTCGACCGCCGGACGCTCCACCGTAAGGGGTTTTGAGTCCGCGAGCTGTAAGAGCCTTGTTCAGAATGATTTGCACCGAACGAGACATAAAGACCAGTAAGCGACAAAATAGCCCATCTTGGGATTGAGTGTGACTCTTGGGCGGTTGGAGCGTTGAGGATCGAAACCCACCGCCCAGGGTGTGACAAAACGTCCCAAGCGGTCCCGACGAGATGCCCCACGGTCCTTCCATCGGCTGGCGGCTAAGTTCTTTCGCGACAACAGCTTGGGCCAGCCTTGGCGAGCCGGCAGCGAAGTTGGCAGCGGGGTTGCCTCTGTCGTACCGCTCCAAGGAGATCGCTCATGCTACAGTCCGCCGCCAAGTCGATAGATGTCCGTGCGTTGCCGATCGAGTGGATCGCCGGAACTATCGCTATGGGAAGCGTTACCTGGTTGCTCGCTACCGACCGCATTCCTCCGGCGATGGTCTATCTGGTGCAGCTCTTCCTGAGCTTCTGAGAGCGAGAGCCTGATGTCTGGACGGTCCCGGCTGAGGGAGGTCAAGTTGACGCTCCCCATGGCGCCTGACATGGAGGTCGTGGCCAGTCAGGCCGCGAGTTCTTTGGCGGCGTTCATCGGCATGAGCCCGGATCGCGTCGACGAGGTTCGCCTGGCCGTCGTCGAGGCCTGCATCAACGCCTTCGAGCACAGTCAGTCCCCGGAGCGCAAGGTGGAGCTCACCTTCTGCCTGATCGGCGACGTCGAGCCGGATTGCCTGGAGATCAGCGTCCATGATCGGGGCGTCGGTTTCGCTTACTCCGAGGTCGAGGAGCCGAAGATCGAGGCCAAGCTCAAGGGCTCGCGCAAGCGCGGCTGGGGCCTTAAGATCATCCAGGGGCTGATGGACGAGGTGCGTATTCTCTCGGGCTCGAACGGCACCACCGTCGTCATGAGCAAGTCACGCTAGGGAAGGAACGGGGAACGATGACCGAAGCGCTCAAACTGACCATCGATCGCCGCGACGCTTTCGCTGTGATTCAGACCGAGGGCTACATCAACAATCAGGGCGGGGAGGAGATCGCCCGCGCTGCCTACGAGCTTCTGGAAGCGGGTTACCGGAAGCTTCTCCTCGACCTGACTGGAACGAAGATCATCAACTCCATCGGCATCTCGATCCTCATCGAGATCATCGAGAAGATGATCGAAGTCGACGGCAAGCTCGCCTTCTGCGCTCTCACACCGACGATCGAGAAGACCTTTCACATCATGGGACTTGCGCAGTACGCTTCGATCTACCCCGACCAGTCCACCGCGGTGACGCAGCTCGCTCCGTGACCGACGGCGGCCCTCCTCCCGCCGCCAACAACCGGCGCGCCTCGGACAGTTTTCAAAACGAGCTTCTGGCGCTGGCACGACGCGAACCGCAGGGGCGGCAGCTCGTCGAACAACTCCTGAACCTGCTCGATCGCGCCACCGGATCGGGAGGCGCGGCGGTCTATCTCAAGAACGATCGCGGCTACCGTCGCGAGCTCGCCACTCCGGGCTCGGTGCATGACGAGATCCTGGCCGCGGTGCTGCTCGACGGCCCGGGGCAGCTGGAGTTCCATGGCGGCCTGGTGCGGTGGAGCGGATCCACTCCGGATCCGGGAGTCGCGATGCCGGCTCTCCTGCTGGCACTGGTGACAGCGGCGCGCGAACTGGTGCTGCGCGGCCAGCTCAAACGCCAGGATTTCGAGGCCAAATCGCGCGGAGTCCAGCTCGAAGCGCTCTACGACGTCGGACTCGCGATTGCTTCGACGCTCGACTTCGAGCGCCTCTGCGAAGAGATCCTGATGCGCGCGGTGTCGCTCTCCGACGCGCGCCGCGGTGCGCTCTACCTCAAGAAAAGCGGCCGGCTCGACTTGCATCGCGTCTTCGGAGGCGACGCCCAGGCGCGTCTCGATCCCGACGACGACGAGACCCGGGAGCTCCTGGCTGGCACGCCGCGCCCGACCTGCTGCGTACTGCCGGGAGCGCTTTACGTCCTCGGCGTGCCGATCGCCATCGACGGCTTGCCGAAGGGCCTGCTGGTCATCGGAGACAAGGAGAGCCGCAAGGGCGTGGGCCCGTTCTCGCCCGCCGACCGCCGGACGCTCGATCTGCTCGCCAATCAGGCGGCGATCGCGCTCGAAAACGCCGACCTCCACCGTCAGGCGCTGGAGAAGGAGCGCCTCGAGCGCGAGATCGAGCTCGCCTCCGAGATTCAGCGCCAGATCCTGCCCAAGGGGACGCCCGAGATTCCCGGCTACGAGCTCGCCGGGTGGAACCGGCCGGCCAGGCACATCGGCGGTGACTACTACGACTTCTTCCCGTTCGGATCCGGGCGCAGCTGGGGGCTGGTCCTGGGAGACGTCTCGGGAAAGGGCGTACCGGCTGCGCTGCTGGTCTCGACGCTGCACTCGGCGCTGCGCCTGCTGCTCGACCGTCTCGAGCTCGGTTCCGACCTCTTCTCGCGCCTGAACGAGCACATCCTGGCCTCCTCGGCGGCGAACAAGTTCATCACCCTTCTCGCGGCCCGCCTCGAGACCGCGACCGGCGAGCTCCACTACCTGAATGCCGGCCACAATCCGGGGATCCTGGTCCGCGCCCGCGGCGGCGTCGAGCAGATGGGCCCGGGCGGGCTGCCCCTGGGACTCCTGCCGGGAGTCAGCTGCCGCACCGAGGTTTTGACGATCGAGCCCGGTGACCTGCTCTGCCTCTATAGCGACGGCATCACCGAAGCGGCCGGTCCGGACGACGTCGAGTTCGGCTTCGATCGCCTCGCCGCCCTCCTCGGCGAGGCCCGCGAAGCGCCCCTCGAGGAGCTCATGCGGCGCATCGACGGCGAAGTCACCGCGCACGCCGGCGGGCTCGATCAGGGCGACGATCAGACCGTGCTGCTGCTGCGCCGCTCCGCCTGCTGAAGCCGGTTCATCGGGCGGTGGTTGGCCCGGCCTCTTTCGACACCAGCCTTCCGAGGACTTCGTCGAAACTCGTCCTAGCCGCGCACTTCGCGCGACGGCTGCAGGTCGCCGACGGCGGAGAGCCGGAGGGCCGGCGCGACCGCTGGAGCGCGATGCAGCCCCGGAATCCAGAGTGTCCGGTCGCGCGCGGCGCCATCCACCACCGCGAGCAGGTCGAGCACTCGAGCGGTCCAGATCAGCGGTGGCAGGGCGGCCCCCAGTTTTCCTCCGGGGCCGATCCGGCGGACGCTGCGTGCGACACCGCGGAACGGCAGGCCCGGTCCGGGCAGGCAGCGTAGATTCTCGATCGAGCCGATGCGGATTCCTCCGCTCGAGCGCTGCAGCAGGTCGTCCTCGGTCTCTTCGCCGGAAAGCCATTGCGGATGGCCAGGAATGGCGTCTTCGCCGGCCATGCTGTGTCCGGTCGAGTGCCGTCCGCATCGTGCTGCGAGCTCGAGATCCAGCACCGGTCCGCCGAGCTCGCCGTCGTGCACCAGTTCGCGGCGCCGCTTCGCCAGCCCGTCGTAGTCGAAAGGAAAGCCGAGCGTCTCCATTTCGCCCGGCTCATCGATCAGCCGCACGAGGGACGAGAGCGCCCGGCGCTCGGCGGGATCGGCGAGCGGTCCCTGCCCGGCGACGAAGCGGCGGCCGGAGAAGACTTCGCGCGCCACCAGCTCGAGGAT
>JBDSRU010000144.1:0-4108 GCA_039929145.1 Thermoanaerobaculia bacterium | reverse complement strand
GCTGGCGACCCTCGAGGAGACCGGGCTGGCTCCGGAGTTGCTGGAGCTCGAGCTGACGGAGAGTGTGTTGATGAAGCGTGCCAGCTCGACGGAGGCCGTTCTGTGTGCCTTGAAGGAGCGCGGTGTGAAGCTGGCGGTGGACGATTTCGGTACGGGATATTCGAGCCTGAGCTACCTCGGAAAGTTTCCGATCGATTCGCTGAAGATGGATCAGTCGTTCATCCGCCAGATCTCGACCACTCCTCAGGAGACCAGCATCGTCGCCGCCGTGATCTGCCTCGGGCGGAGCCTCAAACTGAGAGTTGTCGCCGAAGGCGTGGAGACACGGGAGGAGATGGAGTTTCTGCAGGAAAATCAGTGCGACGAGGCCCAGGGCTACCACTTCAGCGGCCCGGTGCCGCCCGGGCGATTCGCCGAGCTTCTCGCCGGAAGCTTCTCGGTCGGAAAAAATGGACCCCTCCCGCAACCGGTCTCGCAACCGGTACGGCTGCCGTGAAACGCAAGGTACAAACTACGCTTCACGGGCGGCCTGAGGGCCGCTACTGTCCCCACAGCGTGGCCGAGGAAGTGCGCCGCAGTGGTGAGCTCGCCGAGTGAGAGGAAGAGTCTGAATGAGTCGATTTTCCGGATGGACCGGGCGCACTTTATTGGCGTTGATCTGCGTCTCCGCGCCTGTGCTGGCCCAGGTGGCACCCCCTCTGGGCGTCGCGCAGACCTTTGGGGCCCTCGGCAATTCGGGAGTGACCGGTTCCACGGGTATCGGAACGGTCGTGAATGGTGACGTTGGCTCCTCGCCGAGCCCCGCGATCTCGAACTTCCCCCCCTCGACGGCGGCCTTCCCCTTTACCGTCCACCTGGCGAACGACGCCACTGTGCAGCTCGCCCATCTGGATGCGATCGCGGCTTATGATTTTCTGGCCGCCCAAGGGCCGGGCACCGTGTTGGCAGATCAGCTGGACGGAGCGGTGCTGACCTCGGGCATCTACTCGTTTGCCTCTGGCGCCGCTGATCTCGCGGCCACCGGAACGCTGACCCTGAACGGACCCGGCGTTTTCGTATTTCAGGTGGGAAGCGGGCTCACCGCCAATGACGACTCCAACATCATCGGCACCGCTGATCCCTGTAACGTGTATTGGCGGGTGGGATCGTCGGCGACGCTGAACGGTCTGACCTTCCGCGGCAATGTGATCGCCGACGCGAGCGTCACCTTGGGTCCGGGCGCGAACATGACCGGCAAGGCGCTCGGCGGAATCGGCGCGACCGGCGCGGTGACGATGGCTGGCCCCGGCGGCAACACCATCGGCGGCTGCACCGCCCTGCCGACAGGGCCTCCCATCACGGAGATACCCACCCTTGGTCTGGCTGGGTTGGTGCTCCTCATCCTGGTGCTCGCAGCTGTCGTCCTCTTGAAGATGGGGCGTCGCACGACCTGAGGACGGTGCTGCTGAGGACGGTGCCAGCCACTCCCTCTGCGAAGCCTCGAGGGACCTCCGCCCGCGCTCACGCAAGTGAGCGCGGGCGTTTCGCTATGCGGCGCGCCTTGCAGCGGCTACCACCTGCGGCGGGAGAAGAGGTGGATCACCGCCACGAAGAGAGCGGCGCCGATGATCGACCAGAGGACCGGAAACGGATGGCCGCCGATCGTGACCATGAACGGCTCCGGCAGGCGAAGCTTCGACGCGACCCAGGGCCCGAGCAGGGCGCCAACGAAACCCAGCACGATCGACACCAGCAGCCCACCGCGCACGTCGCCGGCGATCGCCTTGCCGAGAGCGCCGCAGACGGCGGCGATGATCAGGAGAATCAGGAGTGCCGGCAGCGAAATAGTCATCGCTCTACTCCTTGATCGCCTTGCCTACGGATTCGACGAGATCGCCGACCTTGCGCTGCGCCTTGCCCAGCTGTTCCTCGACGGCGCCCTTGGCGCGCTGCGTGGCGCCCTGCTCCTCGAGCTCCTCGTTGCCGGTGAGAATGCCGGCCGCCTCCTTCACCTTGCCGGTGAGCTTGTCGACCTTGCCGTGGGCTTCGTGGTTCGTCATCGGATCTCCTTGCAGCCCGCTCGGGCTCGTTCGCGGCCGCGCGAAGGCGCGCGACATTTGTGGAATCTAGATCCCGCCGCGTCCAAGGAGAAGCGGACTTACTACGCAGGTGCGAGCTTGGGGGCCCAGCCGCGACTGGCCGCCTCGGCATGGAGTGTGCAGACTCTTTCGATGTGGCAATTGCGGGGCGATCGCCCACGGTGTCACAGAAGCGCCCTGGAACCGGTGAGTCTCCGGATCCACCGTGAACCAGGGTTTCCACATGGAGGTAACAATGAACAAGAATCGGATCGCGATCTTGATGCTGCTGGCGGCGGCTAGCGCCGGCGCAGCTGCTGCCCAGTCGGATCCTTACGGCCCGCCCGGCGGCCAGGGACAACAGGGTCAGTACGGAGAGCAGTACCAGGACTACGGCCAGGGCGGCTACGACGACGACTGGAACGAGTCGGACAACTGGTATGACGATCAGTCGAACGGTGACTACGATCAGCGCGACCAGTACGGCTCCTACGGCAACAACGGTGGCTACGACGACCGCGGGTACGCGCCCGCCGTGGATGTCGGCTTCTTCTATGGTGCTCTGTCGCCCTACGGTGAATGGGTGCGCCATCCCTACTACGGCTGGGTCTGGTTTCCGCGCAACGTTCGCGCCGGCTGGCGTCCGTACTCCATCGGACGCTGGGTCGACAGCGACTACGGATGGACATGGGTGTCCTACGAACGCTTCGGCTGGGCCACGTACCACTACGGCCGTTGGGCCTGGGACCGGCATGTTGGCTGGCTCTGGGTGCCGGGAACGGATTGGGCTCCCGCCTGGGTCGCCTGGCAGCAGGGCCACGGTTACATCGGTTGGGCTCCGCTGCCTCCTGCGGTCGGTTTCGACTTCCGGGTGGGAATTCAGCTCGGCGGCCTGAGCTTGAATTTCGGGATTGCACCGCGCAACTACGCCTTCGTCGAAGAACGCCGTTTTCTCGACACCCGCATCGGCGGCTACATCGTGCCGGAGGCCCGCAACGTCACGATCATCCACAACACGACGAACATCACCAACTACACGGTGGTGGACAACCGGGTGATCAACCATGGTGTCCCGATCGAGCGCGTCGAGCGCGCGACGGGCCGACGCGCGCAGCGCATGCGCATCGCCAGCTCAAGCACTCCCGGAACCACACAGGTCGAGCGCGACGTTGTCCGCATCTACCGTCCGGAAGAGAGGAAGCTCGACTCGGTCAAGGTCGGGCGGCGCAACAACGCGGGTCTGAGGAAGGTGGAGAGGCCGGCGCAGGCGCCCAACGAGCGGGCTCCCAAGGTGCAGGGTTCCGGCGGGGCCCCGGTTCAGAACTCGACGCCTCGTCCCTACGCGCCCGGGCAGAAGCAGCGTCAGGGCGTCGAGGTGCCGATCCCCGTCGCCCCGCGTGTCGCTCCGGCGCCCCAGAAGGTGAACGAGCGCCAGTTCACGCGCGAGCAGGACGAGCTCAGGGCGAACGAAGAGAAGAAGCAGCGCTCTCTCGATCAGGCACAACGTCGGGAAAGCGCGGCGGCCGAGAAGGCTCAGGCTGACGCGGCGAACGCACAGAAGGTGCAGCAGCAGCACGCCGCTGAGCGCAAGGAACAGCAGGTCCTGCGCGAACGCACCGCGGAGCAGTTGCAGAACCGCCAGCAGATCCAGCGCCAGGCGGCGAAGGCGACCGCGGAGAAGGAAGAGGAGGCTCCGCCGCCGGCCGAGCAGCCCAATCAGAAGAAGGGCGGCAAGGCGAAGAAAGAGACGGCGACCGAGCAGCAGCAGAAAGCGAAGGGACAGAAGCACAAGGATCCGAAGGACGACGAAGAAGACCAGAAGCCGCCCAAGGCTTTCTAGGTGAAGAGCTTTCCCGGGCCGGCCGACCGAGACATTCTCGATCGGCCGGCCCTTTTTTTGTCTACCGCCGCTCGACTCCCGCCTCAGGATCTATGTTCTCGTAGCGCCGGAAGCTTCAAGGCGCGTTGCGTAATAGGACGCTTTCCTCGCCCGAGCTAGCGGTCGCCGAGCACGATTCGGACCTGATGCTCGGCTCCGTCGTCGACGAGCG
>JBDSRU010000143.1:0-14548 GCA_039929145.1 Thermoanaerobaculia bacterium | reverse complement strand
CCCAGAGGCTCGTCACCAGGTGGCCGGCGATGAGAGCCGTGGTCGCCAGACAGTGCCACAACTCCCGCTCCGGTGAGCCCGGCCCGGAGTCAGCGTCGGCCTTCCGCCAGTGGCTGCGGACCGCGATGGCGCTCGCGAGCATGAGCGCCACCCCGAGGTACCCGGGCCGTACGGGGAGGTGTCCCTGCAGCAGTACGAGAGCGCAGCCGACGCCTACGGAAAGCCACAGGACCGAATAGATTTTCAACATGTTAGGTATGTTATACCGGACATATAGACAAGTAAAGACGACATTACTTCGTCGCCGACTCACGGTCGACACTCCTGGGCTAGCGGGCGTCGAAGGGCTTGCCGAGCGAGGCGGACAGCAAGTAAAGACAGCCGCCCGGTGAGCTCGGGGGCATCTCTAGCCGCAGGCTCGAGATCAGGCGCTGCTTTCCGCTGAGCGAGAAACGCTGGCGCTGAAGAGCGTCCGGAGCGGACATCGAGCTGGTGAAAAAGCGCGAGCGATGTCTCGCGTAGATCGAGTTCAACTGGGTCCGCAGCAGGAGCTGCGAACCGAAGCGCAAAGGGTAGCGGGTCTCCTTGCCGTTCGCGAACTCGACGGTCAGGTAGCCCGCCACCGTCGACTGCTGTTCATCTGCCTGCGCGCCCCGATACTGGATCAGGGTGTCGATCTTCTGGGTCGGCAGGTCGGCGATGGGGATCGTCGGCGAGGTCTCGCCCGAGCAGACCCGGATCGCATTGGGCAGCCCCGAGGGCATCACGCGCAGATGCGCGTTCGTGGGCGGCGGCTGCTGCCCTAGACGCTCGAGGTGCAGCGTCGCGCCCGGTACGGCATCGCTGGTTGCTCCGGGCGACAGGTCGTACCGGGAGTTGGCGAAAGACTCGAGCTCCACGGGCGTCCAGTCCAGGCTGCCGCGTGCCTGAGCGAGAGTTGCCTCGTCGAAATAGGGCCCGCTCTCCTTGTAGGTCCAGCTCCGGTCGATGGCTGCCCGCAGCTGACTGTCCTTCCAGCTCATGAGCGCCGCCGGATTGGCGTTGACCGCGACTGCGACATTCCAGGCGTCCGCGTTGGGAGCGAAGTGGAGCAGAGAGGAGAAGAGAACCTGTATCGCTCCCGCCGCCAGAAGCGTGGTGCGCAGAGCCCTTCCTCTTGCGACCTCCAGCGCCGCGCCGAAGGCGAGCGCGCTGGGCAGGGAAAGCTCGCCAAGGAGGCGCGGACCGACCGAGTTCCCGCCCCACCAGCAAAAGTAGGAGGAGATGGTCGCTACCACCATGACGGTCACGGCTGCCACAGCGAGTGCCACTCTCCGCGCTTCTCCGGTCTCCGATTTCCGGAGCAGCACGACGAGGGAGACGAGCAGAGCTGGAAAGAACCAGACCAAGCCGCGGCTCGGACTCAGCAGTACCCGGACAAGATTGTCGAGCGACTCTGCGGCGAACGGGTGGAACTTGTCCTGGTTTTCGCCGCCGTAGAGTCCGGCGAAGGAGCCGAACCATCCGAGGTTCAGGGCACCCAAAGCCGCGATTCCGACGAGGGCCCCGATGGCGAAACGCAGCCTCGCCCGCCAGGTGCCGAGCATCGCCAGCGGGACCGGAAAGAGCAGCACTGCCGTGGGCCGGCACCAGACGGCGAAGCCGGCCGCGAGCCCGGACATCACGCCAAGGGCGGGAGTTGCCGAAAGACCTCGCGACAGAAGCAGCGACACCGCCAGGGCGACCAGCTCCCCCGTGTGAGACCAGAGACCCTGGCTCATGGTCGTGAGAACAGGTGTGCCACCCACCAGCAGCGCCGTCGCGGCGAGCGACGACCCCGCGGACCAGATTGTCCGAACGAGAATCAGGAAGCAGGCCACCGCCAGGAGGCACAAGACGACCGCGGCAGCCTTTTCGACCTTCGCGTCGGCGAAGAGCGCCGATTCGGAGACGGATCCCATTCCTCGCGCCACGGCGTAGACGGGCGCGGCCAGAATTCCCGTACCGGGAGGGTAGGCGATGCGAAGTGCCTCTCCGACGCGCTGAATGGAGTAGTTGGGCTCAGCTCCAGCCAGGGCCTGCGTGAGGTCGAACGAAGCGGAAGTCGCCAGCGAAGCGGCCAAGGCTCGCGTTCCAACATTGTCAGCGGAGGACGAGCTCCTGCCGTTGGCGAAGAAGTAGGCACCCACGAGGCCCAGCAGGAGGAAAAACAGCAAGGGGGCGCCCGGTCGAGGGAACCGTTGAGCACTGACGGAAGCGCGCGAGGACTCGTCCTGTCGCGCTCCCTTCATGGAGTGTGTCGAATCCATGCCTCTCGCTCGGCGGGTTGGAACAGCGACCGAAGACGAGTCGAGTACCTCAACTCGGCCGATGGATCCGAAGGTACCACGTCCGACTGGAGCTCCAGGCGCGAAGCACGCTCGAAGCGCCGAGGTCATCAAGCAGACGGGAATCTACGGCACGAACCCCCAGTACACCGAGGGCTACTCCTACGGACGATTCCGGAATCCGATGACCTTGCAGTGGGAAGGAGTCGGCTTGATTCAGTTTGAGAACTATTAGGGCTCGACGCTGAACACCCTCAATATAAACAACAAGGTCGCCGATCGCTTCGAGCGGGGCCTACCTCGAAGTGAAGGGCTTCACCGAACGCGCGGCGCGCGCCGCCACGAGGCGCTTGTAGCGGCGTTTGCGCAGGCGGCGGCGGAGGCCGATGGGGAAGAAGACGCAGAGGGCGGCGGTGATCGAGACGACGAGGGCCTGGCGGACGATGGCGGCGCGGTCGCCGGTCGCGGCTTCGAGGAGCGCCGAGGAGAAGTAGGTGAGGATCGCGATCGGCGGCAGGAGGCCGATCGCCGAGGCGAGAAGGAACTTCGGCAGCTTGACGCCGACGACAGCCGCCGCCGCGTTCACCAGGGTGAACGGCACCGGCAGGAAACGGATGGCGATGAGCGGCATGAAGCCGCGGCGCTGGAGGAGCTTCTCGGCGCGCTGGATCTTCGTGCCGCCGATGCGCTCGACGAACTCGCGGCCCAGCAATCGGGCGAGCAGGAAGCTGGTCAGAGACCCGATGAAGATCCCGACCCAGTTCCAGAACGTTCCCCAGACCGGTCCGAAGATCGCCGCGCCGGCGACAATGAGCGGCGTCGCCGGAAGTCCGACCGAGCCCAGCACGACGATCGTGCCGACCAGCGCGGCGGGAGCCCACCAGAGTCCGCGAACCCCTGCGAGCGCGCCCTGGAGTTTGGCCACCGTCAGATAGTTGGCGAGCGGGGTATAGCGGGCAGCGAGAAAGCCGCCGACGACGAGCAGAACGAGAATGCCGAACTTGATCGCCGGCCCGCGCAGGGAGCGCTTGCCCTCCGGGAGGGCCTTCACGGCGCTTCGGACACCTGGCTCCGGTCGAGTCCGAGGAATTCCCGCATGTGCGCCGTCAGGATCTCCTGCGCCGAAGGCTCCATGAAATTCAACTTGAGCTCGTTGATCACCATCACCTCGGCGTGCTTCCATTCGTCCCAGCAGGGGGCACAGACCCGGCGCTGAAGCTCCTCGCCGAGTTTGCCACGGAAAGGCGGGCGCGGCAGGCCGGCCGGGCGTGTGGCGCAGCGCGGGCAGAGCAACGGAGGGACCTGGGTCGAGCTCGTTTCCATCGGATCTCCGATCGCGGGTCTACGCCGTCGCCGGCAGAATCGAGCGGAAATAGTCGATCGTCCGTCCGAGTCCGAGATCGAGCTCGACCTTGGGCTCCCAGCCGAGCACACGCCGGGCCTTGGTGATGTCGGGTTGCCGGGTCTTCGGGTCGTCCTCGGGCAGCGGACGGAAATCGATCGGCGAGTCCGATCCGACGAGGCCGCGAATGCGTTCGGCGAACTGCAGGATCGTCATTTCGTGAGGATTGCCGATGTTGGTCGGCAGCACCTCGTTCGACATGAGGAGGCGGAAAATGCCCTCGATGAGATCGTCCACGTAGCAGAACGATCGCGTCTGGCTGCCGTCGCCGAAGACGGTGAGCGGTTCGCCGAGGAGCGACTGCTGGATGAACGCCGGGACGACTCTGCCGTCGCGCGGCCGCATGCGCGGGCCGTAGGTGTTGAAAATCCGGACGATGCGGGTCTCGAGGCCATGGTACCGGTGGTACGCCATGGTCATCGCTTCGGCGAAACGCTTGGCTTCGTCGTAGACACCGCGCGGACCGACGGGGTTGACGTTTCCCCAGTAGGTCTCTGGCTGCGGATGGACGAGCGGGTCGCCGTAGGTCTCCGAGGTCGAGGCGAGCAGATAGCGGGCGCCCTTCGCCTTGGCGAGGCCGAGCGAGTTGTGCGTGCCGAGCGAACCGACCTTGAGGGTCTGGATCGGCAGCTCGAGGTAGTCGATCGGCGAGGCCGGCGAGGCGAAGTGCAGAACGTAGTCGATCGGACCGGAGACTTCGATCGGTTTCGAAACGTCGTGCAGGACGAGCTCGAAGTCGTCTCGCCCGAGCAGGTGGGCGACGTTCTGGGTCTTGCCGGTGACCAGATTGTCGACCGCGACGACCGACATCCCCTCGGCGATGAGGCGCTCGCAGAGGTGCGATCCGAGGAAGCCGGCGCCGCCCGTAACCAGCGCTCTCTTCATGCTCCTGCCTCAGCGCGGCCGAGCGAGTGATACCGGAAGCCCTCGGCGGCGACGCGCTCGGGCTGGTAGAGGTTGCGCAGGTCGACCATCAGGGGAATCGCGAGCCGCGCCTTGAGAGCGGCGAAGTCGAGCGCCCGGAACTGATTCCACTCGGTCGCGATGACCACGCCGTGGGCGCCGTCGGCGGTCTCGTAGGCGTCGGCGCAATAGTGGATCGCCGGCAGCAGCGGCTTCGCCGCCGCCATCGCCGCGGGATCGAAGACGCGCACCGTGGCGCCGCGCTCGACGAGCCCCTCGATGATCGGAATGGCCGGAGAATCACGCATGTCGTCGGTGTCGCCCTTGAAGGCCAATCCGAGGACCGCGACGGTCTTGCCCGCCAGGCCGTCGAAGGCGGACTCGATCTTGCCGATCATCCGGCCCTTGACGCGCTCGTTCGCCGACAGCACCGCCTCGATGATCTCGAAGCGCATGCCGTGCTCTTCGGCGATCTGCGCGACGGCCCGGGTGTCTTTCGGGAAGCAGGAGCCGCCGTAGCCCGGTCCGGGGTGGAGGAATTTCGGTCCGATCCGGTTGTCGAGACCAATTCCGCGGGCCACGACTTCGACGTCGGCGCCGGCCTTCTCGCACAATTCGGCGACTTCGTTGATGAAGGTGATCTTGGTGGCGAGAAAGCCGTTCGAGGCGTACTTGATCATCTCCGCCGACTCGACGTTGGCGACCACGAACGGCACGCCGGCGGCTTTCAGCGGGGCATAGATGTCGAGCATGACGTCGATGGCGCGCTGGGTGCGGGCGCCGATGACCACGCGGTCGGGGCGCAGGAAGTCCTCGATCGCCGAGCCCTCGCGCAGGAACTCGGGGTTCGAGACCACGGCGAACTCCTGTCCACCGCCGGAGTGCTCGCTCACCGCGCGCTCGACCATCTGGCCGGTGCCGACCGGTACGGTCGACTTGGTGACGATGACCTTGAAACCGTTGAGGTTGTCGCCGATCGACTCGGCCACCTGACGGACGAACGAAAGGTCGGCCTTGCCGTCCGGCAGCGGTGGCGTGCCGACCGCGATGAACACCGCTCGCGCCTCGCGAATCGCCGGCGCGAGGTCGGTGGTGAACTTCAGCCGTCCGGCGCGGACGTTCTTCTCGACGATCTCCTCGAGACCGGGCTCGTAGATCGGAATCTCGCCGCGCACGAGCGCCTCGATCTTCGCGGCGTCCTTGTCCACACCGGTCACGGTCATGCCGAAGTCGGCGAGGCAGGCTCCCGTCACCAGGCCGACGTATCCACTGCCGACGACACAGATCTTCATGATGCTCCCTTCAGATTGCCGCGTCTGGAGCCTTGGTTCTCTCCGGAGATTCCGCTCGACGTTGGTGGTGGCGAGGGCCGACTGTCCAGGACCGCCCAGGGCCTCTGGGTCGAGCTTCGACAGTCTATCGCGGCCGAGGCGAGTGCTGGTAGTTACCGCCGTACACGTGGCGCCTCGCTTCCGAGGTCCTGCCGATCCGGGTGGGGGACTAGCGCGGAGGCCGGGCTCGGTACCAGTCGGCGACGCGGCGGAGGCCGTCGCGAATCGGCACCTTGGGCGCATAGCCGAGGATCCGCCCGGCCTTTCCGATGTCGGCGAAGGTGATCGGAACGTCGCCGGGCTGCTCGGGCAGCAGCTCGACCCGGGCCTCGACTTCCAGCGCCTCGGCGATCCAGTGCACGAGGTCGATCAGGGTCGTCGTCTGCGAGCCGCCGAGGTTGAAGATCTCGAAGCCCGGCGCAAGGTCGAGCGCCGCGAGGACGCCGTCGACGATGTCGTCGATGTAGGTGTAATCGCGCCGGGTCTGGCCGGTACCGAAGAGCGGCACTGTCTTGCCGCGCGCCAGCAGGTCGGTGAACTTCGCGATCGCCATCTCCGGGCGCTGCGACGGACCGTAGACAGTGAAGAAGCGCAGGCAAGAAGTCCGCAGCCCGTAGAGATGGTGGTAGTTAAAGCAGAGCAACTCGCCCGCCCGCTTGGTCGTCGCGTAGGGAGAAATGGGCTGGTCGACGGCGTCGTCCTCGGCGAACGGCAGCTTCTTGTTGATGCCGTAGACCGACGACGAAGAAGCGAACACGAAATTCGCCGGACCGTGGCGGCGCGCGGCGTCGAGCAGCCGTAGCGTGCCGATGCAGTTGACCTCCTCGTAGAGGATCGGTTCGGCGAGGCTCGGGCGTACCCCGGCGCGTGCCGCGAGGTGAATCACCGCATCGAAGCGATTCGCCGCGAAAAGCCGGTCGACGAGCGCCTCGTCACGGATGTCGCCTTCGACCAGGCGCCAGTCCTCGCGCCCAGCGAACTCGGCGGCGTTGGCGCGCTTGATCGCCGGGTCGTAGAAGTCGTTGAAGTCGTCGAGCGCGGTCACCTGGTCGCCCCGCGACAGGAGCTTGCGGGTGACGTGGCTGCCGATGAATCCGGCGCCGCCGGTGACGAGGATGTGCTGAGCCATACGTGCCGCCAACGAGCCTATCGCAGCCCGCAACCGGCCGGTCGCGCCGGGCTCCTCACGGCTGCTTCGCCGGGGCGGATGCGTCGAGCTCTTTTTCGAGCCTCACCTCGACCCCCTTCTTCTGGCGGTTGCGCACCAGGCGCCGCAGGATCGCCGACTCGTCGATGCCGGTGACGATGTCCTTCATCGCCTGGTAGAACTGCGGGTCGTTGATCATCTGCGCCGCGGAGCCCGGACCGTGGTCGATCTTTTCCGCCACCCGGTTCAGGTTCTCGACGAGCGACTGGAGCTCGCCGGTGAGCTTGTCGCCGTAGGCCTCGTCGCCGAGGAGCTTCGGCAGCAGGGCGCGCTCATCGCGCAGCGAGTCGGACGCCGCCTCGAGGTTCGCCGCGGTGCGCTCGATACTGGCGAGCGAGCGCTCGAGGCGCGCCTTCTGCTCGCCGTCGGTGAGCAACATCGACAGCGCGCCCTGGCCGGATTCGGCCTTGCCCAGCAACGAGTCGAGCCGGGTCACCGTGCTTTCGAGTTTGTCGCCGAGACCGCGATCACCGAGCATTCGGGGCAGCGGTCCGTCGCCGTTCTTGAACTCGTCGAACATGGCGCGGATCGAATCCAGCGTGGCGATGAACTCCGTCGTCACTTTGCGGTTCGGCTCGGCGTCTTTGGTCAGCTCACCGAGAATTCCCTCGCCGCGTTCCATGCGCCCGAGAATCGTCGTCAGCTGCTCGGTGATCCGCGTCACGTTGTTGATCAGATCTTCGCCCGAGGCCCGCAGGCGATCGACATCGGCGACCGGCGCGGTGCCGATCGTGCCGCCCTCCGGCACCTCCGGGAACCTCGGTGTTCCGGAAGAGATTTCGATGTACTTGTCGCCGAGCAGGCCGAGAGTGCGGATGCGGGCCATCGAGTCTTCGCGAATCCGGGCGGCGAACCGCGCCTGGATGCGAATCCGGATCTCGATCTGATTCTTCTCCACGTCCTCGGAAAGGTCGAGGGCGGCGATCGACCCGACACCGACACCATCGAGCTGCACGTTGCTCCCCTCCTGCAGGCCCGAAACCGAGTCGAAACGGATGATGTAGTCGTTCTTCTGCGAGAACAGGTTCCGTTTCTCTCCGACGAGGAAGAGTGCGGCCATGGCGAGCGCCAGCGCGACCAGCAGGAGCAGGCCGACCTTACGGGCGGCGTTGGGTGTGGGCGACATCGGTGTCCTCCTCACTTCCGGACAGAAAGGCGGCGAGCAGAGAATCATCGGAGGCGTCAGCTTCGGCGAGCGAGCCGATGAATCGGAAGCGGCCGTCGTCGAGAAAGGCGATGCGGTCGGCGACGGCCCGGGCGAGCGCGAGGTCGTGAGTGACTACGACGACGGTGTTCTTCAGCCGCTCGCGGGTCTCGCGGATGAGGCGGGCGATCGAGGCGGAAGTCATCGGATCGAGCCCGGTCGTCGGTTCGTCGAACAAGACCGACTCAGGCTCGAGTGCGAGGGCGCGGGCGAGCGCGACGCGCTTGCGCATCCCGCCAGAGAGGTCCGCCGGCTGTTTGGTTTCGATTCCCGGCAGGCGGACGAGCTCCAGGAGCTCGGCCACCCGGGCGGCGATCTCCCCCTCCGGCAGAACGCGGTGTTCCCGCAGGGGAAAGGCGAGGTTGTCGAACACGTTCATCGAGTCGAAGAGCGCGCCGCTCTGGAAGAGCATGGCGATCCGCCGGCGTATCGGCAGCAGCTCCTCCTCGGTCAGGCCGACGAGCTCGCGGCCATCGAAGCGAATCGATCCGGAGTCGGGGGGGTCCAGGCCGATGAGCAGCCGGAGCGTCACGCTCTTGCCTGAACCCGAACGGCCGAGAATGACCAGGCACTCTCCCCGTTCGACGGTGAAGTCGAGTCCGGAGAGGATCTCGCGCGCGCCGAAACTCTTCTTCAGGCCGCGAATCTCGAACATCGGGTCGGCTGCGGGCATCGCCTTCGGCTCAGAAGAGGGAGAAGAACTTGGTGAGAAAGAAGTCGGAGACGAGGATGAGGATCGATGCCAGAACGACCGTGTTGGTCGTCGCCCGGCCGACGCCGTCGGCCCCGCCGCGCGCCGTGAGGCCGTTGTGACAGGCGACGACGGTGATGAAGAAGGCGAAAAAAAACGACTTGCCGATGCCGCTGGCGAAATCCTCGAGGGTGAGCGCCGAGAGCACGTCGTTCCAGTAAAAAGTCGCGGTCAACTGGAGCTGGAGCACGGCGATGACCAGACCGCCGAGGATGCCCAGCGCGTCACCGATCAGGGTCAGCGCGGGCAGCATGACGAGTGTCGCGGCGAGCTTCGGAACGATCAGCTTGCGCACCGGGTCGGCGGCCATGGCTCGCATGGCGTCGATTTGCTCGGTCACCTTCATGGTGCCGATCTCGGCGGTCATCCCGGAACCGATCCGGCCGCCGACGATGAGCGCGACGAGCACGGGAACGAGCTCGCGAACCGTCGATTTCGAGACCACCGTTCCGATGTAGTACTTGACTCCCAGGCCGGGGAGCGCGAGGGCCGTCTGCAGGGCGAGCACCATGCCGGTGAAGATCGTCGTGATCGCCGCGACGCCGAACGACCGCACCCCCACCTGCTCCATCTGCTTCAGCCAGGCGGAGAGGTCCCAGGGGGGCGTAGCCAGGGCCCGGACGGAGCGGCCGGCGAGTAAAGCCAGCGCTCCTGCCTCGTCGGCGAAGCGGCCAACGCGTTCCCCGGTCCGGAGCCCGAGTCGTTCGAGAGCGGCCGAAGGGGTTCTCATGCCGGCCACCTCATTGGACGGCTGCAGGATTCGGGCCGGGCGAAGGCGAGAGTGCAAGGTGGGCGACGCCGAACAGGAGATCGGCGCCCGCGATCACCCAGAGTCCAGCCAGGTCGGAGCGGCCGAGGGCCGCGGCGCCGAGGACCACCGCGCCAGCCAGGCGCGTGGCGATCGCCAGAAGCAGGAAATCCCGGTGTCTGGCCGGATTCCTGGCAACCAGGATGTAGAAAGCGCCGAGACTGAGCAGGAAGACGGCGATGAGCCAGAGATAGAATCGCTCTCCGGGGAGCGGAAGCCGGAAGACGTTCCTGATCTGGACCGGAAACGCGACCAGCAGGAAGGCGAACAGGGCGTCGTAGCAGGCACCGGCTCGCAGCGACCAGGAAAGTGCCGTGGGCGAGAAATTTCGCGGGGGCATGCAGGGCAATTCTAACAGGCAGCTACGAGAGAGCCGGGTGACATCCGTGAGCGGCGCGACCCCAGAGATTCCAGCTTCCGAAGCCCCCGTGCGAAGGTCGGCCCTCCTGACGCTTGTCGCCACGATCACCGGCAACCTCTATCTTCTCTTCGGCACGATCTTCTTCTCGGTGCTGTCGATTCTGGTGGCGCCGATTCCGCCGCGGGGCAACTGGACGAACCGCACCGCGCGAGGCTGGGCGAAGGGTCTGCTCTGGTCGAGCTGGATCCGTCTCGAAGTCCGGCATCCGCCGGATTTCTCCGCCGGGGTGGGCGACCGTTTCGTGATCATGGCGAACCACCAGAGCCTGTTCGACATTCCGGCGCTGCTCGCGGCGATACCGGGCCAGAGCCGTTTCATCGCCAAGCGGAGTCTGTTCAAGATTCCGGTTTTCGGATGGGCGATGGCGCTGGGCGGTTTCATTCCGGTCGACCGCAAGGATCGCTCGACCGCCAAGGACAGCTTCGCGTCGGCCCTCGACAAGCTCTCCAAGGGAGCCTCGATCGTCCTCTTTCCGGAAGAGACCCGCTCGCTCGACGGCAGGGTCCTGCCGTTCCGGCGTGGCGGATTCCTGATGGCCCTGAAGAGCGGCCTGCCGGTCGTTCCGGTCGGCATCCACGGGACGCTGGCGGTGCAATCGCGGCGCAGCTTCCTGATCCGGCCGCAGACCGTCACGGTGCATTTCGGCGAAGCGATCGCCCTCGCCGGACGCTCGGTCCGCGAGCTGCCGGCGCTCACCGCCGCAGTCCAGGCGCAGGTGGCGGAGCTGGCCCGGACCACCTGTGCCGAAGCCGAGTCCGATCTCGCATCACCCCCCATGAACCGGAAAGGATGAAGCATCGATGAGCGGCGCGCACGAGGAAAAGATCTGGGAAGTTCTGAAGGGTGTCCGGTTCCCGGGCATGAGCCGCGACATCGTCTCGTTCGGTTTCGTCAAGCAGGTGGCGATCGATGGCGACCTGGTGCGCGTCCGGCTCGTCATGACCACCCAGAATCGCGCCGCGGCGGAGGAGGTCCAGCGCGATGTCGAGCGCGCCGTGGGAGCCCTTCCGGGCGTCGCCGGCGTCACGGTCGAGATCGAGGTCGCCGCGCCGCCGACGCGCGAGGAGACCGCGGCACGCGCGATCGCGCCCAATCCGAAGCTGATCCCCGAGGTCCGCGCGGTGGTGGCGGTGGCGAGCGGCAAGGGCGGAGTGGGCAAGTCGACCGTGGCGAGCAACCTCGCGATCGCCCTGGGGCAGGCCGGCCACCGCGTCGGCCTGCTGGACGTCGACATTTACGGTCCGTCGTTGCCGACGATGTTCGGCATCGACGAGCGTCCGGTGGTGATCGGCAACCGCATCCGGCCGTTCGAGAAGTACGGCATCAAGCTCATGTCGCTGGGCTTCATCCTCGACACCGACACGCCGGTCATCTGGCGCGGACCGATGGTCATGAAGGCGATCGAACAGATGCTCGGCGACGTCGACTGGCTGGCGCTCGACTTCCTCGTCCTCGACATGCCACCCGGCACCGGTGACGCGCAGCTCTCGGTGATCCAGAAGATCGCCGTCGCCGGTGCGGTGATCGTCACCACCCCCCAGGACGTCGCGCTGGTCGATGCCCGCAAGGGGCTGGCGATGTTCCGCAAGATGAACGTCCCGGTCCTGGGGCTGGTCGAGAACATGTCGACCTTCGTCTGCCCGAAATGCGGCCACGAGACGAATGTCTTCCGAAGCGGCGGCGGTGAGCGCACCGCGCGCGAGCTCGAAACCCCGTTCCTCGGCTCCGTCCCTCTCGACGCCGCGATCGCCGAAGGCGGCGACGCCGGCACCCCGATCGTCATCGCGGACCCGAAAGGCCCCCACGCCGCCGCTTTTGCCCGCATCGCCGCGGCGGTCGCGGCGGCTGTCGCGGCGCAGCCGGCAAAGAGCTGACCGCCAGTCCAGCATCTGAGGAGCGTGGAAATGAGCACCGGACCAGCTGCAGCGCGCGGAACCTGGAAGTGGTCGACAGCCGTGCTGCTGAATGTTCTCCTGGTGACCTCGGGATGTCTGAAAATCACCTGGGATGACGTCACCTGGGCCGAAGAAGCGGGCAAGGCGCTCGAGCAGCGGCGCTGGGAGGACGCGAAGGGACTTTTGGATCGGGTGGATGCACCGCGTCGGAACCATGTGTGGTACGAGTTCGCCTACGCCGCTTCGACGGCTTCCCTGACGAATGAGGGCAAAGTCGAAATTGCAGGTTGGTTCGAGACGGCCTTGAAGAACGGCGAGGAGAGATCCCCGGAGGATCCGTATCTCAGCTACAAGTACGCCAAGTTGCTCCAGGCGCTCGGACGGCCCGAAGAAGCAGAGAAGAAATTCGAAACCGCAAGAGAGCTTGCCGAGTCGATGGTTGGAACGGGCGCCAAGGATGGCAAAGCTCGCAAGGATGGGTACCTGCAGACAGGCACCTGGGAAGAGTTCCGCCAGCAGCCGGAAAAAGATGAGCTCCTGAGGAGTGCAGAATGGGTCCTGGAAGAGGTGGCCAAGAGAAAGGTTTCCCGCCCTTGAGATTGAGCGGATGGATTGCCGCTTCGGTAGCAGGGGCCCTGATGCTGAGCGCCTCTTGCGGAGACGTTTCAACAGAAGTCTCAGGAAAAACGGAAGATCTGCTCATCCCCTCGGGGGCCAGGGACGTTGAATATATTCGGACCGGCAGTCTCGAGTCGGCGTCCTACCGTCTTACGGAAGCCTACCCGGCGCCAGAGCTCCTTGGAAAAGCTGCTGAGCACTTCGAGGCCCGCGGCTGGAAAACCCGGCAGTGGCTTTCCACCGAGCCTGCGATCCCCACATCCCAGGTTCGCGGATGGGTGAGCTTCACTCGGCCCGGGACCTCCCCGCCGAGGCTTGTGCGCCAGTGGTCAGGGGAGTGGGAAAAGAACGGGAGCTTCTTGCGCCTGCACCTGCAGTACGAGGGACTTGTCGAAGATGAGATCCGCGCGGGAATCGAAATTGCCCCGCCCGAGAAGAGCCTGCTCGCAGAGATCCGGGAGTTCCTGAAGCTGTAGTCGAGAAGCTGGAGCCGATCCTTCAACTGAGCTCCGGCTGGTCGAAAAGGCATTCCCCACCGCGCATGGCGGAAAGGTATCCTTCCCTCCAGCCATCATGCGGAAGCCCCGCCGCCACCCACACCCTGAGTACCATCCGGTGATTCATGCCTAGTCGAGCTTCTGCGGGAATAGAGGCCTGGGAGTTGAAAAGAACCAACTCTTCGAGAAGCTCGATAGGGCGCGCACTGATTGTTACAAGTTGCCTCCTCCTCGTAGCCGCGATGGGGCTCGTATTTCTCGTTGCCGATTACTTGTTCGGGGCCACGCTCTACGCCTGGTTTCTTCTCGCGGCCGCTACGTGCTCTGTCGGAGTCGGTTTTGTAGGGAGGCGGTTCCTTCGATCGAGGCCTGTATGGGTGGCTGGCGTCGCATTGGCCTGCGGCGTTGTGATCTTGAGGTTCGTCGACCTCGACGCGGTCAAACCATTTCAACGCTTCTATCTCGACGTGCACAATGGGCAAGCCGAAGCCTTGGTGCTCGAGGAGCTGGATCGGCACTTCCCGGTCCATGGGCGTTTTGCTCGGCCTGTTGTCAGTCGAGGTTCGACGAACGACATTCTGGTTTTTACGCTGGATCCTAACGTCGGGGCATTCGACTCGGAATTTATCTATGTCTTCCTGGAGGGCGGGACCGCAAGGCGGAAGGCGTACGAAGGGGACTGACCCGAAGCCGCTTTGTCTACGTCTCGCAGTGCTAGGTCGTGGAAGGAGTTCGAAGCCGATGAAAGCTAAAGCGGACGCCGAGATGAGTCTGGCACGGCCCAGTCGACTCAAGGTATTCCTGATGGCGGTGCTCGCGTTCTGGCTTCCGCTTTACATGATCCTCCTGTCGGCAGTTCGCTTCTCACCGTTGCGGCATTCCCTGCCCATCAGCGTCGCCAGAAACGCACTTTGGCCTCTATTCATTGGGCTCGGGGTCGCCATTGCGGTTTTCGCTGTCGTGGTGGTTCGAGATGTTGCGCTGACGCGAGGTGGAAGAGTCGCCTGGCTGGCTGCGATTCTTCTCGGCGGGACCTTGGCGCTTCCGATCTACTGGTGGATTCGCATGTTTCGCCGTCGAGCGAGTCGCGGGTCGACGTCTCTTGCCTAGAGGTCGCGACAGCGGACGCGCGTTGGGGCTCCGGCGGATCCTCGCGGCGCAGGCAGGTCGAGCTCGTGCTCGAACGGGCAGTGGCCGGGTTCGCA
>JBDSRU010000142.1:0-7696 GCA_039929145.1 Thermoanaerobaculia bacterium | reverse complement strand
CTCCGCCGGCTTGCGGCGCTGCCGGCGGATTACAAAGAAGCGCGCATGGATAGTATGGTTCGCCCACATTTGCCAAGTGGGTGGGGGCGCAACTTTGATTGAGATTTCCGGGAAAGACCTCACGCTGAAAGAGTTTCAGACAGTCGCCGAGGGCGGTGCGCGTGTCGTCCTCGCAGCGCCGGCGCGGCAACGCGTGGCGGCGGCACGAGAGGTCATCGAGCGCGCAGTGTCCTCGGGTGCGGCCGTATACGGTGTCAATACCGGCTTCGGCAATCTGGCCAACGTCCGTATCGCGGACGCCGACCTGGAGACGCTGCAGGAGCGCCTGGTGCTCTCGCATGCCGCCGGAGTCGGAGAGCCTCTCTCCGATTCCGCAGTGCGCGGCATGCTGGTACTGCGCGCGAATACGCTCGCCAAGGGGCATTCCGGCGTGCGCCCGTTGCTGATCGACGGCCTCCTCGATCTGCTGAATCACGACCTGCTCCCTGAAGTGCCGAGCCGTGGCTCGGTCGGCGCGAGCGGCGATCTCGCACCCCTCGCGCATCTCGCGCTACCTCTCCTCGGCCGCGGGAAAGTGCGGCGCGCCGGTGCGTTCGTGCGCTCCGCGGAAGCGCTCGCCGAAGCCGGCCTTTCGCCGATTCGCCTCGCACCGCGTGAGGGGCTCGGCCTGGTCAACGGCACCCAGGCGATGACTTCGCTGCTGGCGCTCGCGGTGCTCGAGGCGCGCCGGCTGGTGCGTATCGCCGACCTCGTCGGAGCGCTCTCGACCGACGCGTTGCGCGGCACCGATGCTGCCTTCGACCCGCGCATCCACGCCGTCCGCCCGCATCCCGGCCAGCTTGCGAGCGCGCGCAACCTCTGGGCGCTACTTCAGGGTTCGGCGATTCGCGACTCGCACCGCAACGGCGACGTGCGGGTTCAGGATCCCTACTCGCTGCGTTGCATGCCGCAGGTGCACGGCGCCGTGCGCGACACCCTGACTGACATCGAACGCCGCTTGCTCATCGAGATGAACTCGGCGACCGACAATCCGCTGGTCTTCGCGGACGACGACGAAGCGGTGTCAGGCGGAAACTTCCACGGCGAACCGATGGCGCTCGCCGCCGACTTTCTGGCCATCGCACTCGCGGAGCTCGGGTCGATCTCCGAGCGCCGCACGGAGAAGCTCACCAACGACACCTTCTCGGGCCTGCCGCCCTTTCTGGTCGCCAACGCCGGTCTGAACTCGGGTTTCATGATGGCGCAGGTGACCGCGGCCGCTCTGGTCTCGGAGAACAAGGTCCTTGCCCATCCGGCGAGCGTCGACTCGATTCCGACCTCGGCGGACAAGGAGGACCACGTGTCGATGGGAATGTGGGCGGCGATCAAGTGCGGACAGGTGGCGGCGAACGTGCGCCAGATTCTCGCCATCGAGCTGCTCGCCGCCGCTCAGGGAGTTGATCTGCTGCGGCCGTTGCAATCGAGCGCGCGGCTCGAGGCCGTCCATCGCTGGGTGCGCGCAACCGTAGCGCCGTGGGACGAGGACCGCGAGATGGCGCCGGACCTCGCCGCCGCTGACCGGCTGCTGGTGGACGCAGCCATTCCCGGGCTCGCAGGGCTCGAGTAAGGGCGGCGGCCGGCTTGCATCCCGCCTGGGACTTCGTCATTTTTGCTGTCGTCGCCGCGCTGGCGACGATCGTCGTCGCCAGGCAGGCCCGCCTGAAGCGCAGCCGTCTCCTCGCCTTCGGACTCCTCGCCCTCGGGCTCGTCCTCGGCTGCCTGTTCGTCGATGCGGCCGGCCGACACGCTGCGAACGACCTCGAGCTGCTCATCTCCTCGATGGCACCCACGTACGCCGGCGAGCTCGAGCTCATGGGGCACGCGGAGCTCGACATCGCCTCCTCTCCAACGGATCCACGCTACCTCGCGATGATCGATGCCGAGAAGCGCTGGCTCGCGGCCAACAGGATCGTCAGCGACATCTACACCTTCCGCCGCCTTGCCGGCGGGGCAGTCGTGCTGCTGGTCGATTCCGAAACCGACTACGACCGCGACGGAGTCTTCTCCGGCCCGCGGGAGAGCCGCACACCCATGGGCGAGCTCTATCCCAATCCGATCCCTGCCCTCGAGCTCGCCTTCGCCGACAAGGTCTCGTTCGAGCGCGTGCCGCTCACCGATCGTTGGGGCACCTGGATCTCGAGCTTCACGCCGATGCACGATTCGGCGGGGCGGGTCGAGGCGGTGCTCGGCGTCGACTATGACGCCCGCATGTGGACGCAGGCGATCGTACGCAGCCGGCGCGGCGCCCTCGCGGTGCTGTCCGCGGTTCTCGCGCTCGTGCTCACCGCGCTGGTCGCTCTGACCCGGCTGCGCCGCGCGGCGAGCGAAGCGGAAGCGCGCAACGCCGAGCTCGCGGCGACGCGCGACGACGCGCTCGCCGCGAGCCGGACCAAATCGCAATTTCTGGCCAGCGTCAGCCACGAGCTGCGCACGCCGCTGCACGTGTTCCTGGGCATGAACGAGCTGCTGTCGACCTCGCAGCTCGACGAACGGCAGCGCCGCCACGCCGAGACCGCGCAGCGTTCGGCGGAAGGACTGCTCGCGATGGTGGACGATCTGCTCGACTTCGCTCGTCTCGAGGCCGGCAAGGCTCCGATGGAGCTCTCGACCTTTCCGCTCGCCGCGGTGCTCATCGCCGCGGCCGAGAAGCACCGCGCAGCGGCGGAGCAGAAGCGCCTGCGCTTCGCGATCGAGGACGAGGTCGATCCCGAGCTCCAGGTGATCGGCGATGGCCGCCGCCTGCGCCAGGTGCTGCGACACCTGCTGAGCAACGGCGTTAAGTTCACCGACGCGGGGGAGGTTCGGGTGAGATTCACCACCCGGCGCACGCAGCACGGCGCCGAGGAGCTCGGCGTCGAGGTCTCCGACACCGGAATTGGCATCGCCGCCGAGCAGCGTGGCGTCATCTTCGACCAATTCAGCCAGATCGACCCCTCGAGCACTCGCCGCCACGGTGGCACCGGTATCGGCCTGGCGCTCGCCCGACGCCTCGTTGAGCAGATGGGAGGAGTGATCGACTTCGAGTCGGAGATCGAACGCGGCACGGTCTTCCGGGTGAGTCTGCCGTTCCGCGTCGCGCCGTCCTCCTCTGCCGGCTGAACGGTCCGGCGCGACCGTGCGCCGGGACCCGCGGCGCTTTTCGCGCCGGCGTGGAAGAATCGGCTCCATGCTCGTCCCCGAACAGGAGCTGACCTTCGAGTTCATCCGCTCTTCCGGACCGGGCGGGCAGAATGTCAACAAAGTGGCGACCGCGGTGCGCCTGCGCTTCGACGTGCGCAACTCCGCTGTGCTGGCCGACGAGGTCAAGTTGCGTCTGCTCGCTCTGGCGGGCCGCCGGGCGACCAAGGACGGGGAGCTCGTGCTGCTGGGTCAGCGTCACCGCACGCAGGAGAAGAATCGCCAGGACGTGCTGCTGCGTCTCGAGGAGTTGCTGGAGCGGGCGCTCGTCGTGCCGCGGAAGCGTCGCGCGACCCGGCCGACCCGTGCCGCCGGAGCCCGCAGGCTGCGCGCCAAGAAGCTGCAGTCGGACCGCAAGCGCGGCCGCAGTGACGCCTCCTCCGACGACTGAGCGAGCCCGCCGGCGGCAGCGCGCCTGCGGTCGGCGGCCCGGTGCGATTAGAATCCGGAGATGATCGACACTCCGGGCGGAAAGAGCCGCCTCGTGCGCTCGCCTCGCGGCAGCGCGATCTCCTGCCGGGGATGGTTGCAGGAGGCGGCGCTGCGCATGCTCATGAACAACCTCGACCCGGAGGTCGCCGAGCGACCGGAGGACCTGGTCGTCTACGGCGGATCGGGCAAAGCGGCTCGGGACTGGGACTGCTTCGACGCCATCGTCGACGCGTTGCGCCGGCTGGCGGACGACGAAACCCTGCTCGTGCAGTCGGGCAAACCGGTGGCGGTCTTCAAGAGCCACGCCGACGCCCCGCGGGTGCTGATCGCGAACTCGAATCTGGTTCCGCGGTGGGCGACGATCGACGAGTTCCGGCGTCTCGAAGGCCTCGGCCTGACCATGTACGGCCAGATGACCGCCGGCTCGTGGATCTACATTGGCACTCAGGGGATTCTCCAGGGCACCTACGAAACGCTCGCCGAGCTCGCCCGCCGCCACTTCGGGGGCTCGCTCGCCGGACGCCTGACGGTGACCGCCGGCCTCGGTGGCATGGGCGGGGCGCAGCCGCTCGCCGTGACCATGAACGAGGGCGTCTGCCTGGTCGCCGAAGTCGACCGCACGCGGATCGAGAAGCGACTGCACAAGCGCTATCTCGACGAGTGGGCGCCGTCGCTCGAGGCAGGCCTCGTGCGTGCACGAGAGGCGCTGGCGCGCCGCGAGGCGGTTTCGATCGGAGTCGAGGCCAACGCCGTGGACCTGCTCGAGTTTCTGCTCGCCGGCGACCTTCTCCCTGACGTGGTCACCGATCAGACCTCCGCCCACGACAACCTCGACGGTTACGTGCCGCACGGCCTCTCCTTCGCGGAGGCGATGCGCTTGCGCGCCACGGAGCCCGCCCGCTACGTCGAGCGGGCGATGGCCTCGATGGCGGCGCACGTGCGGGCGATGCTCGAGCTCCAGCGCCGCGGCGCGGTGACCTTCGATTACGGCAACAACCTGCGCGGCCAGGCGCGGGATGCCGGAGTCGCCGACGCCTTTGACATCGGCGGTTTCGTGCCGATGTTCATTCGTCCGCTGTTTTGCGAGGGCAAAGGGCCGTTCCGGTGGGCCGTGCTGTCGGGCGACCCGGAGGATCTGCGGGTGACCGACGAGGCGATTCTCGAGCTTTTTCCGCACGACCGGAAGCTCGAGCGCTGGATCCGGATGGCCGGTGAGCGGGTCTCGTTCCAGGGACTGCCGGCCAGGATCTGCTGGCTGGGGTACGGCGAGTGGGATCGCGCCGGTTTGCTGTTCAACGAGCTCGTCGCTTCGGGGAAGGTGTCGGCGCCGATCGTCATCGGACGCGATCACCTCGACTGCGGCTCGGTCGCCTCGCCCTTCCGCGAGACCGAAGCGATGCGGGACGGCTCCGACGCGATCGCCGACTGGCCGATCCTCAACGCGCTGATCAACGGCGTCAACGGTGCGACCTGGGTTTCGCTGCACCACGGCGGCGGCGTGGGGATCGGGAACTCGCTGCACGCCGGCATGGTGATCGTGGCGGACGGTTCGAGCGCCGCCGCGACCCGCATCGCCCGGGTGCTGGCGAGCGATCCGGGCATGGGGGTGGCACGCCACGCCGACGCCGGTTATCCGGAAGCCCTCGCCTGCGCCGCCGCGCTCGGAGTCGATCTGCCGATGCTTGCGCCCCGCGACGACGCGCGTTCGGGGACGAGCTAGTCCCCGCCAGATGTCCCGTCCTTCCGCCGCGCGCGCCAGGGTCGCAGCGGTCCGTACCGCCCGCCGGCCCGATCTCGCGGAGCTCGCCCTGCTGCTCGCCCCCGGGGCAGCTCTGCTGGCGGGCCAGCCTCTCATCGCGCTGGGCTCACTGCTCGCCTGGCTGATCTGGATCTGGATCTGGCGGCCGCCGGCGCGGGAGCGCTGGCTGATGGCCGCCTGCGGCGTCGCCGTCGCGTTGCTGCTTGCGATCGGCGCCGGCCGTGAGCACGCCGAGCGGCGGGTCACCGGGATTTCCGACGCCCAGTTGACGCGCGACTATGGGGCCTATTGGGCGGAGCTCGCGGACGTTTCCGGACGCGCGATGAGCAGATTGGCCCGGCCTCCTCTCGAGCCGGCGGCCGCCCTGGAAGCGTTCGCGAGCCTGGGAGAGGTCGCGCGGGAGTCCCGCCTACCGGGGCTCACCCTGCTGCTGCTCGACGCCGACCGGCAGCCGGTGGCCTGGGGTGGCGCTGGGCTGTTGCACGATCTCGGTCCTGCCGGGGCTGAGGGAAGGTCCGCCGGCAAGGGCGGCGCTGGCGAGGAGCGCTACTTCCTGCAGAGCGCCGCTTCGGCGACGGCGATCGTGGTGCGATCTCTGACGGGCCGCGACGGCAGCCGCTTCCAGTTGGTCTGCGGCGAGAGCCGTTCGCGCCGCGGAGCGCCGCCGCTGGTCGGTGAAAGTGGCCTGCACGGGGGCGAACGCGGAGCCGAAGGCGTCGCGGTCGGCGGCGGTACGGACTGGGTCTGGGGGTTCGGCGGCGGCGCGGCAGCGTCGCCGGTGTTGGGGCCGGAGCTGGCGCCGGTGCCGGGGCCGGTGCCGGAGCGCAACGGCGGCCGGCTGGTTCGATCTGCTGGACTGCCGCCACTCGTCCTGGCCACCGGATGGCAGACCGCGAGCCGCCCTGAACCGCCGCGGCGCGACGAGCGCGCCGCGGTCGTTCTCGGGCTCGGACTCTTCGGCCTGGCAGCGCTGCGCGGCTTCGCGCTGGCGGTGCTGGCCGGAACGGTGCTCCGCCGGCCCCTGCGCATTTTCGAGGTCGCGGCGCTGGCGCTCTCCGGCGTCGCGATTCTCGGCCTCGGGCTCGGCGTTCCCGCCGCAGGTCTCCTGCTTCTGCTCGGCGGCCTCGCCCTGGCGGGCCTGGGCTGGTTTCGCTCCTGGAGCCGCGTTGGCGCAGCGGGTGGCCGTGCGGGCGCCGCCTTCTCGGCCGTGGCAGCCCTTTCGGCCGTTCCTGGGATCATGGCGCTGGCGCGCTACTGGCCAACTGGCGCTCTCGACCTGGGCGCCGACTTCGCACTCGCGGGTAGCACCGGAGCGGCAAGGCTGGGGCTCGCCGCGGCGCTCTTCGGCCTGTTCGCCCTGGCGGCGCGCCGGACGGCGGCCTCGGAGGGAGCGGGAAGGCTCGGGGTGGCTGCGGCTCTCGTCCTGATCCTGGTCGCCGCCGCGGGACACGATCATGGGCTCTGGGCACTCGTGCCTCTGGTCGCCGGCGCGGCGTTCGCACTGCAGGCGCTGCGCGGCCCTTCTGGACGCACCGCCTCCGGGCTGATGGCGCTGCTGCTGATGGCCGTGGCGATCTCGGCGACCGCGTGGGAGATCGGCTTCCGCCAGCGGGCTTTCGCTTTGCTCAGCGGGCCGCTCGCCTCGCTGCTTCCGCCGGAGCCGGCGCGCAAGGCGGTCGTGGCCACGGAGCTCGAGTCGTACTTCGATCGCCTGGACGTGGCGGAGATCGCTCCGGAGGCTCTGCCGCGGACGGACGAGGACGACCTCGCCTACGTGCTCTGGCGGGGCTCGCCACTGGCGCGCCTCGACGCTATTTCGGGGCTCGTCGTAGAGCGTCCAGGGAAGCCGGCGTCGAGCTTCGCCTATGGCTTGCCCCTCACCGATGCGCTCGATCTCGACCTCGCGCCGGCGCGCTGGAGCGGTCTGGCGCCGCCCGCCTGGCGCGACGAGCGCATCGAAGGACGGTATCCGCTGGTCGGGGGTGGGCGCGCGATCGGCGAGGTGCGCTTCTGGATGGTGCCGCGTCCGGGGTTCAGCGCCGACGCCGCGGCGCCGACCGACCTCGCCGCGGCGCTGCTGCGCGGCGGCGCGGGCAGGGCGCGGACCGGCGCGAGCGGATTGCCGGGCCCCGATCCTGCGCCGGTCCTCTATTCGCCCGACGGCGAAATTCTGGCCTCGCCGTGGCGCGAGGGCACTCCGGCGCTTGCCGAGGTGCGCGCCGCGGTCGCGGCCGGTCGCCGTGGCGGCGCGACCATCGCAACGCCGGAGGGTGGTGCTCGTGTCCTTCT
>JBDSRU010000141.1:0-10066 GCA_039929145.1 Thermoanaerobaculia bacterium | reverse complement strand
ATGCGCTCGACCTCGCCACGCGGCGCAGCTGGACCGTGCTCGAGAAGGCCGATCCTCATCTGCCCGCTGGGCGAGGCTACGTCTATTTCCCGATGCTCTCGAACGACAACTCGCTGCTAGCGGTCGGCGCCTCCCCGGGCGAGCATGACCACTTCCGCGCCGACTACGACATCTTCGTGCTCGAGCTCGATCCAGCCACCCTGCTCCCCCGAAGTCCGGCGAAGGCGATCGCTCCAAATCCAGCCATCGACCGCTTTCCCGATCCCTTTCGCCCCGCGGGTGCGACGCCCGGCGCCTCCGGCACGCCGCCGTCGACGATGCCCCTTTCCCGCCCCGCGGCGGATGCGACGGCGACCGCGCGCGGTCTCGTCTTTCTCTGGCAGCGTGCCGACGCCGAGAATCGCCTCTCTCCCAGCGGCGCGAGCGAAGTCCTTACGGCGGAAGGTCTCGCCTGGATCGACCGATATCGCGCGATGGCCCTCGGCGGAGGAAGATTCTCGGCCGACAGCAATTCTGGGCGGCGACTTGTGGACGGACTCGTCGCCAAGCATCAGATGACCCTCTCGCTCGTCCTGACTCCGGCTTCTCTGCAGCAACGTGGCGTGATCGTCGCCTCCTCGGACGGTCCGCGGGCGGGCAACTTCATCCTGCGCCAGGAGGGGGACAGGATCCTCCTGGATCTGCGAACTTCCGACAGCCCGAAAGAGGGTACGACGACCGAGGTCGCGCGCCTGCGCTCGACCGCTCCGGTGCACCTGCTCCTCACCTTCTCCCCGGGCCGGCTCGAGGCCTTCGTCGACGGCGCGAAGTCGGGAGGCTCCGAAAGGCCGATCCCCGTCGCCGGAGACTTTTTTCCCTGGAAGCCGCGTGCGCTCACCTTCGGCGGCGCCGAGGGGCAGTCGGAGCGCTGGCGCGGGACCCTGTCTGAGGTCGCGATCTGGGCTCGGCCCCTCGCCGCAGCCGAGATCGCCGGCGAGTCGGCACGCCTCCGCAAGCTCGTCGACTCGCGGCCGGCTGCGGAGAGGATCGTGGTCGACGTGCGCCTGCGCGCGTCCTCTCCCACTCCCACGCTCGACCAGATTTCGCCCTACCGGGAGGCGCTGGTCGTCGACGAGGTGGAGGTCGTCCGTCAGCACGCCGGACCGGCGGTCGGCGTCCCCCGGCTCCGGGTGGTGCGATGGGGAATCCTCGACCGCCAGACAGTGCCGGCGGCAGCGAACGGAGTGACCTATCGGTTGGTGCTCGAGCCTTTCTCCGCCCAGCCGCAGCTCGAGCCGTTCTTCCTCGCCGACCGCCTGCCGGCGAGCACCGGACTGCCGATCTTCTTCGATCTCGGAGCGAGCGCCACCGAGGATCCAGGCCGCCCAATCCTGCGCCGCTGAACGCCCGACTTCATATACTCCCGCATTCGATGTCCCGCTCGCCCGCCGGTACCACCCGCGAAGAACAGGCGCTCGCTGAGATCGCCCGTACGACAGTCGACCCACTCGCCGCGATGGCGCTCGTCGCCGTCTTCATCCTCCTTCTCCTCGCCGGCGGCGTGCTCGAGCTGCGAGCGGCCGCGACGGGTCGCAGCAACCTTCTGCATGGCAAAAGGGCGCTCGCCTTTCCTCGGCTTGCCGAGCTCGTCGACCTCTGGCACCGGCAGGGAGCGCTCGCGGCCGCGAATCGGCTACGGGACGCCGGCGTCGAAGCGCAAGACCGGTTCGACCGCGATTCGCAGCTCGCCGAAGTTCTCCGCCCGCACCTTCAGGCCCTCCTCACCCGAACACTGCGATTCGGCAATTCGCAGGTGCTGGTCGGCGAAGAGGGCTGGCTGTTTTTTCGCGACGACTTCGAGTACGTCACCGGGCCGCCTTTCCTCGCGCCGGAGTCGCTCGCGCGGCGAGGACGCGGCGCCCCGCGGCATCCGTCCGCTTCACCCGATCCGATGCCGGCAATTCTCGGTCTCGCCGCCGACCTGCGCGGCCGTGGCGTCGGTTTCGTTGTCGTCCCGGTGCCGACGAAGCTCGGAATTGCCTGGGAGCGATTCCTCGGTCGACGGGAGCGCAGCGGTCCGGCGCTCTCCAATTCTTCGCACGATGAGTTTCTCGCCGGCCTGCACGCCGCGGAGGTCCAGGTGTTCGATCCGACGCCGGTCCTGCGCGCGATGGAGCTCCGCGGCGAGAAGCCCTACATGCGCTTTGACAGTCACTGGAGCCCCGCAGGCCTGGATCGTGTCGCGGCCGAGCTCTCGGCCGTCCTCGAGAAACAGTTCGAGCTCGGCGATCGCGAGGTCTTCAAGCGCGGCGAGCGGGCATTCGAGCGCCGCGCCGATCTCGCAGACCTTCTCGGTCTCGACCCCGGCACGAACCCATACTTGATCGAGCCGCTGCAGATCCAGCTCGTCGACGGACCCGGCGAACGCCCTTTCAACTCGCGCCGCGGTCCGGGTCCCGTGCTGCTCGTAGGGGACAGCTTCAGTCGCCTTCTGATTCGCAACAAGCGCAAGGGCGGCGACGCCAACTTCGCCGCTCAGCTCGCCTTTTATCTCCAGCGGCCGGTACAGATGCTGGCCGAGAACGACGCCGGTGCCGAATTCGCCCTACGCGCGAGCTGGCTGAAGCGGGTCGGCGATCTCGACCAGCGCAAGGTCGTTGTCTTCGAAGTCGCCGAACGCGCCCTTGCGCTCGGCGACTGGACGCCGGAGAGACTCGGGGCGACCCAATGAGAAAGGCGACGTAGGCGATGGTCTTCAGCTCGCAGCTCTTCCTCTTCTGGTTCTTGCCGGCGGTCCTCGCGGCCTACTACCTGACCCCGCGGCGCGGCAAACACCTTACGCTGACGATCTTTTCGTACGTCTTCTACGGCTGGGTGAATCCGGCCTGCATCGTCCTCCTCCTGTTCTCGACCCTCGTCGACTGGGTCGCCGGCCTGGTGATGGCGGGCACCACGCCCTGGTCCCGCGAGCCGGTGCAGGAACTGGCGATCGGCGGCGAACGCACCCTCCGTCAGCGCATGGCACTCGTGCTCTCGGTGGGCACGAACCTCGCCATGCTCGGCTTCTTCAAGTACTTCAACTTCGGCATCGAGAGCTGGAACCGTCTCGTCGACACGCTCGGCTGGTCGGGCGGCACGCTCGTCCCGGTGGTGCACGTTCTGCTCCCGGTCGGCCTGAGCTTCTACACCTTCCATTCGATCAGCTACGCCGTCGACGTCTACCGCGGCGAGGCGCGAGCGCTGCGCAGCTTCATCGACTACTCCTGCTTCGTTTCGCTCTTCTCGCAGCTCGTCGCCGGTCCGATCATCCGCTTCTCGGAGATCGAAAATCAGTTGCGTAATCGGACCCACACGCTGGCAAAGTTCGCCCGCGGCGTCGCCTTCTTCTCGGTCGGCATGGCGAAAAAGGTGCTGCTCGCCAATCCGTGCGGACGCATCGCCGACACCGTTTTCGACGCCGGCTCGCCGACCGTTCTCCAGGCCTGGCACGGCATCGTGGGCTACGCCTTCCAGATCTACTTCGACTTCTCGGGTTACTCCGACATGGCGATCGGCCTGGGTCTGATGCTCGGCTTCGTCTTCGCTCGCAACTTCGACTCGCCCTACCAATCGCAGTCGATCACCGAGTTCTGGCGGCGCTGGCACATCTCACTCTCCACCTGGCTGCGCGACTATCTCTATGTTCCGCTGGGCGGCAACCGCAAGGGCGCGCGCCGGACCTACATCAACCTCGGACTGACCATGCTGCTCGGCGGCCTCTGGCACGGCGCCTCGTGGAACTTTGTCCTCTGGGGGGCGTTCCACGGCGTGCTGCTCGCCGTCGAGCGCGCCATCGGCATCGAGCGCCTCTACGGCTGGATGCCGCGCGCGCTGCGCGTCGCGACCACCTTCACGCTGGTCCTGGTGAGCTGGGTCTTCTTCCGCGCGGCCGACCTGCCGGCGGCGCTCGCCTACCTCGGACGCATGTTCGGCGCGAGCGATGCTGCACCCGCCGCAGCGCTGCTGTCCGGTGTCCTCCTCAGTCCCTATCTGCTGCTCTGCTTCGCGATCGCTGCGTTGGTGGTCTGGGGCGGAGAGCAGAGCTGGACCTGGACGCGCGAGCTGTCGCCGGTAAAGATCGTGCTCGCCCTGGGCCTGCTCGTCGTGGCGATCGCGGCACTCTCGACGCAGGACTACAACCCCTTCATCTACTACATCTTCTGATGGCGACTTCGCTTCCCCACGAGACCCGCGAAGAGCAGGCGCTCGCCGAGATCGCCGCGACGCGCGTGACGCCCGCGGGCGCCTGGACGAGCGCTCTGCTCCTGCTCGCGATTCTCGCCGTGGGCTCCCTGATGGAGGGCGCGCGTTCCCTTCGGGGCGAAGCGACGGCCTTCGCAGGCGGAGCACCGATTCCCACACCGCGCGAGCTTTTCGAGCGCTGGCGGGCGGTCGGCCCCTTGACCGCGCACGGCGAGCTTCGCGCGGCGCTGCTCGGGCTCGAGGACCGCCTCGGGCGTGAGTCGGCGCTCTCCGCCACCCTGCGGCCGGCGGCTCAGACCGTGCTCGCGCGACAGCTGGGCTACGGCAACTCGCAGGTCCTCGTTGGAAAGAAGGGCTGGCTCTATTTCCGCACCGAGTTCGACTATCTGACCGGTCATCCATTTCTCGCCCCGCGCGAACTCGGGCGCCGCCGCACAGCCGGCGCGCGCTACGCCGTCGCGCAACCGGACCCGATCCCCGGTCTCATCGCACTCCGCGACGAGCTCGCCGAGCGCGGCATCGAGCTCGTATTCTTTCCCGTGCCGGTGAAGGCGCAGGTCCACCCCGAGCCGCTCGTCCGTTTCGACGCCCTGCACCGCGGCAGCCGGCAGCGCACCGGCGACTACCACGAACCCGATAATCCTTCCTTTCCCGAGCTCGTCCGGCGCCTTGGCGAGGCCGGCCTGCCGGTCTACGACGCGCTTCCTGACCTGCGAGCGGCGGCGGCCACCGAGGTGCTCTACCTCGCCACCGACACGCACTGGAACGCCGCCGGCATGCGCATCGCCGCCGCCGGACTGGCCCGCTTCCTGGCGCGCGAGACTGCCCTGCCATCGAGCCCACCTTCGGGTCTGCGACGGCGCGGTTTCGCGCACGTCTTTCAGGGAGACCTCACCCGTATTCTCGGCAAGGGCCTGGGCGGCGCGATCTTTGCGGACGAGAACACCGAGCTCGATGAGATCGTCGGTCTGGGCGACGTCCCATTCAGCGCGACTGCGATTTCCGGAGGCGACGTGCTGCTCCTCGGAGACAGCTATTCCCTGGTCTTCTCCGCGGTCGAAGGCGGAAAGAGCGCCGGCTTCGCCGAGCAACTGGCCTTCGCGCTCGACCGACCGGTGCGCCGCAGTGCGAAATACGCAGCCAACGACCTCGCCGATCGCGTGCAGTGGCTGCGGCAGGACCCTGCCCTGCTCGAGGGGACGCGCGTCGTCGTCTACGAAGTCACCGCGCGCGCGCTCGCCTCGGCCGACTGGACCGCCGGCAGCATTCCACCGCAATCGCCCCAGGAGAGAGAGCCTTGATCGAGCCCAACGAGTCGAACGAGCGCGACGCGCCGTCCAAGCTGCGATATCCGATCGGCCAGTTCGCACCCCCGGAGGTTTACACCTCCATTCTCCGGGAGCGTTACCTGACCGAGCTCGCCGCCTGTCCGGGCGAATTGCGGCGAGCGGTTGCCGGGCTCTCCGAGACCCAGCTCGATACCCCTTACCGCGCGCAGGGCTGGACCGTGCGCCAGGTAGTACACCATGTCCCTGACAGCCACATGAACGCCTACGTGCGCCACAAGCTCGCGACGACCGAAGAGCAGCCGGCGATCCGGCTCTATGACGAGGCCCTGTGGGCCGAGCTTCCCGAGGCGCGGACGGCCGAAACCGAGCTCTCGCTCACTCTGCTCGCGGCGCTGCACGCGCGGTGGGATCGCTTTCTCCGCAGCCTCGCGGAGGAGACCTTCGCGCGCACCTTCCTGCATCCCTCCCTGGGCCCGGTGACGCTCGACCAGAGCGTCGGCATGTACGCCTGGCACAGCCGGCACCACGTGGCGCAGATCGACGCCCTGCGCCGCTGCAACGGCTGGTAGCGGAAGCCCATCGGCCTTACAATCGGCCCATTGTGTTTCCCTCGCCGGCGCAACTGAGCGAGATCGCCGGTCAGCCGACGGTTCTTTTCGCCGAGACTCCGTTTCCCTGGCTCCTGGTGGCGCACCAGGCCGCGGAGTCGAGCGGCCTGATGGTGGCCCGGCGCGGCCCGATCGAGAAACGGGTCGTGCTCGACCGCGGGGTGCCGGTCGAGTGCCGATCGAACCTCGCCCACGAGACCCTTTCCCGCTTCCTCGCCGCGATCGGCCGGCTGACCGACGAGGAGGCCAACGCCGCGCTCTCGAAGTCGCTGGCGCAAGGAGTTCTCCTGGGCGAGATCCTCCTCGCCGAAGGCAAAATGGACGCAGGCGAGCTGCAGCGCCTGCTGCAGCAAAGCCTGGCGCGCAAGCTCTTCGACCTCTTCACCTGGCGCGACGGTGAGGTCACCTTCGAGAGCGGCGAGTTCACCACACCCGCAGCACTCAAGGTCAAGGTCGCGCGCCTCGTTCTCACCGGCATCGAGCGCTTCGTGCCGCAGGAAACGATCGACCGCGCGATCGCACCGCACGCCGGCGCGCTCTTCGCCCGCCACCCCGAGGCCGCGGCGCGCGCCGAGGAGTTGCGCCCGAGCGCCCGGGAAAAGGCGCTCCTCACCGCGCTCGATCCGCCTCGGCGGATCGAGGAACTGCTGACCCACACTGGGGTTCCGCTCGACGATCTCGCGCGGGAGCTCTGGGGAATGGCGCTCCTCGGCCTCGTGGTTCCGGCCGACCGCCTGCCCGGGCTGGCGCGCGAGGGCAGCGTGGGCACGGAACCGACCGGGCTTCCCGCCAGGAACGAGGAGCCCGAGGTCCCGGAGGCCGTCGAATTCGTTCCGCCCACCCTGTCCATCCCTCAGCTCGCGCCGATCACCCCGATCGCCCCGACAGCGCCGGTGGACACGACGCCGTCTGCCCCACCAGCACCACGATCGGCGCCGGAGAGTTCCGAAACCTCATGGATCGACCTTGCGGCAACATCGGAAATGACGTCCGAGGAGGCGGCACGGATTCGCCAGGAGGTCGCCACCGCTTTCGCGAGAATGCGCGACCAGGATCCCTTCGAGCTCCTCGCAGCGGACGACATCAAGTCGATCGACGACTTGCGCGCGCGCTACTTCGTGTTTGCGCGGCGCTTCGCTCCCTGGAGGTTCGAGGCTCCGGCGCTCCAGAGCGCTGAGTCGGCGGCAGAGGAGCTTTTCGCCGCGGGGGCGATCGCCTTTGCCCGCCTGAGCGATGCGAAGGAGTGCGAAGCGATTCGCGCCGAGCGCTTGCGGCGCGCGCAGGCGCCCGCCGGAACCTCTCCGACGCCGCCCGCGCCCGCCAGACCCCCCGCCGCACTGCCGGCGCCCGCAACCACTCCTCGCGCGGCCCCGGCCTCGTTCCGCATCGAGACCGACCTGCTCGATCCGGAGCTGCAGTACAAGAAGGGCCGCGCGCTCAAGGACGCCCAGCGCTGGTCACAGGCGCTGCAGCAGTTCGATTTCGCCGCCGACTGCGATCCCCAGAACGGCGCCTATCGCGCTGAAGCCGCGCACTGCCGTTACCTCCTGGCGCCGAACACCATGGCTGTCAAGGCGCTGGATGAGCTCAAGGCGGCGCAGCGCATCGATCCCGAGTCGATCACCCCCTACCTCTACGCCGGCGAGATCGCCGCCTCGCTGGGGCAATTCGAAGAGGCCGAGTCCAACCTTCGAGCGGCGGCTCGGCGGCTCGGCTCGCACGACCGCCGGGCGCTCGACGCGCTGCGCGACCTCGCGAAGAAGCGCAAGAAATAGCTTCCGGCCGCGCGTCTCCCCGCCGGAAGCCGCGGCCTACTTCGCCGCTTTGGGCGCCGCTTCCGGCGGCGGCTTCAGGTACTTGTCCCACCAGCCCAGGAAACGCTGCAGCCGGTCGCGCAGATAGGAGGGCACGGTGAGGCCGTGGTACTGGTCGGGATAGATCACCAGCTGAGTGTCGAGGCGGAGACTGCGCAGCGCCTGATACATCTGCTCCGCGCCGACGATCGGCACGTTGAAGTCCTTGAGGCCGCAGAGAAAGAGCGTCGGGGTGCGGATCTTGTCGGCGCGGAAGAAGGGGTACGACACCCGCGTCCAGAGGTCCTTGGACTTCCACGGCGGGCCGATCTCGTTTTCGTATTGCACGATGTACTGATCGACGCCGTACATCGACAGCTGCATCGAGCTGCCTGCGCCGGAGACCGCGGACTTGAAGCGCCTGTCCGAGGCGATCACGTAGTTCGTCAGGATGCCGCCGTAGCTCCAGCCTCCGAGCCCCAGCCGCTCGGGATCGGCCACGCCGCTCTTTACAGCTTCGTCGACCGCGCCGAGAAGGTCCTGCACCTCCTTGTTGCCCCAGTCGGCGTAGATCGCTTTCTGGAACGCCGCCCCTCGGCCGCTGCTGCCGCGATAGTTGATCTCGAGCACCGCGTAACCGCTGGCCGCGAAAAGCTCGCGATCGAAGCTGAACGCGTAGTCGTCCTGGCCGTTCGGTCCGCCGTGAATGTAGAGCAGCGTCGGAAGCTTCTGGGTTGCATCGGCGCCCGCGGGGCGGGTCAGGAGACCGTGCACGACAGTGCCGTCCTTGCTGCGGGAGGTGAAATCGCTGACTGTCGCCAGGGCGAGCTCGTCGCGCAACTTGTCGTTCTGGTGCGACAGGGGACGGAGCAACCCGCCTTCCAGCGCGTAGACCTCCAGCGGTTCTGCCGGCGTGGAAGCGAGCACTGCCATCGCGCCGTCCGGACCGAGGCTCGGAGCAGAGACGACACGCCGCCCCGTGGTCAGGGCTTCAACGTTGCCGCCCGCCGCGCTGAGGCGGCCGATCCAGCCCGCGCGGTCGTCCGTCACCGCGAAGACGAGCGCCTGGCCGTCAGCGGTCCAGACCGGCTCGGAAGCCGCTCGATCGAGGGCCGGCGCGAGAATCGCCGGCGCACCGCCGCTGGCGGGCACAACCGCGACCTTGGCCAGATCGTAGGCGTAGTACTTGTCTTCGTCGTCGACGAGCACCGCGATGCGCGTGCCGTCGGGGCTCCAATCCGGGCGACCCGATTCACCCTCGCGGGTCTTCGTCAGCTGAAGCGGGACGGCGCCCTTCCGGGCTTCAATGGCGAACAGATCCTCGTTTTCCGTGCGGTCCGGCTCGGCGTGGCCGCGCTTGCTGAGAAAGGCGATCGACTTGCCGTCCGGCGACCAGGCGGGCTCGCTGTCGTCGACCGCGCCCGAGGTCAGCACGGTCAGCTCCTTCGTGGCGAGATCGAAGAGCGCGAGGTGGGTGTAGAAGCCCTTGAGGTAACCCTCGGTGTCCTGCTTGAAGTGATAACGGTCGAGCACGATCGGCGGCTCGGTCTTGCGCTTCCAGCCCTCCATCTTTTCGGGCTCTTTGGCGGAGTCGTAATCGCTCACCACGAGCGCCAGACGCGAGCTGTCGGGGGACCAGGCCAGATCCTCGACCCCACCCTGGATTTCAGTGAGCTTTTCGGCTTCTCCGCCGGCGCGGCGCAGAAGCCAGACCTGGGCGCCCTTCTTCTTCTCGTCCTCGTCGCCCCGCGAGGCGAGGAAGGCGAGGTACTTGCCGTCCGGGCTCCAGCGCGGATCGGTCTCATTCTCGGGCGAGGAGGTGACGCGGATCTCTTCGCTGCCGTCCCAGGGCGCCATCCAGATGTCGGTGTTGCGCTTGTCCTTCTCGACGTCGATCGAGCGCACGGTATAGGCCACCCACTCCCCGTCCGGCGAACGCTGCGGATCGTCTACCTCACGCAGGCGCGAATGATCCTCGAGCACGACCGGCCGCTTCGCGGCCTCGGCGGGCAGGGAGAGTTGAGCTCCGGTGACCAGGAGCGACACGATGAGCGACTGCAGTCGACGCATGGAAGGCCTCCGCCCGGATCATACGTCCGGCGCGACAGACGGGCCACCAGCGGCGAGCGCGCGGCGGCGCGTGGTTCAGTCGCGG
>JBDSRU010000140.1:0-3473 GCA_039929145.1 Thermoanaerobaculia bacterium | reverse complement strand
CGGCTCCGAGTCGGTGACCGTGCCCAATTCGCCGACCGGATCCGCGAGGGTGCGGGTCAGCTGTGTCGGCAACATCTTCTTCGACCTCTCGAACGCCAACTTCACGATCCTGGCGGGCGCAGGTGCGCCGACGGTGGGCTCGGTTCTGCCGGCGACCGGAAGCGAGTGGGGCGCGACGGTCGTCACCTTGAACGGCACGGGATTCGTCTCCGGAGCGACGGTCGAATTCGGCGGAGTGGCGGCGGCTTCGGTCACTTTCAACGGGCCGACTTCGCTCACCGCGACGACGCCGATCCACCTGCCGGGCGTGGTCGGAATCACGGTCACCAATCCGGACACGCAGGCCGGAAGCCTCCTCGCCGCCTTCACCTTCTTTCCCGATCTTCCCTGGAGCGATGGATTCGAGACCGGCGACTGGTTGCGCTGGTCGGCCTTCCAGAACTGAGCTCCAGCGCCGGACGCCCGGAGAAGCCCGGGCGTCCGTGGGCCGGGCCTCGGACGCCTCGGTTCCACAAACAGAGATGGAGGGCGTTCCGGCAGAATGATCCGATGCTGATCCTTGGCAAGCACGAGGCGAATACCCTGGCGCAGCTCGCCGACGTCGCCCGGCGCGCCGATCGGGTGGCGCTCATGGCCGACGGCCACCTGGGCTACATCATGCCGGTCGGCGGTGTCGCCGCCTACCGGCGCGAGATCTCGGTGGCCGGGGTCGGCTTCGACATCGCTTGCGGCAACTGCGCGATGCGCCTCGACCTGCGGGTGAGCTCACTGCCGCGCGAGCGTCTGGAGCATCTCGCCGATCGGATCCAGCGCGAGATCTCTTTCGGCATCGGACGCACCAATGCCTCCGGCGATGCTCCCGACGATCATCCGCTTTTCGACGACGACGCCTGGACGGCGGTGCCGGCCGCTCCCGGCGAACGCGAACGCTTGCGGCAGCTGGCGCGGAATCAACTCGGCACCGTCGGCTCCGGAAATCACTACGTCGATCTGTTCGCCGACGAGCAGGATCGCATCTGGGTCGGAGTGCACTTCGGATCGCGCGGTTTCGGGCACACGATCGCCTCCGGGTTCATGGCGATCGCGAGCGGCAAGCGCTGGGGAGATCGCGTCCCCGAGACCGAAGCCCTGTTCGACCTCGAAAGCGACGAGGGCGAGCGCTACTGGAAGTTGATGGAGGTCGCCGGGCGCTATGCCTACGCCGGGCGCGAGTGGGTCTGCCGCAAAGTAGCGACACAGATCGTCGGCGGCGAGGTGGCGGAGCTGGTCCACAATCACCACAACTTCGCCTGGCGCGAGCGCCACTTCGGCGAAGAGCGCATCGTGGTCCGCAAGGGGGCGACACCAGCCTTCCCCGGCCAGGCAGGGTTCGTCGGTGCTTCGATGACCGGCACGTCGGTGATCCTGCGCGGCACCGAGGATGCGACCGATGCCCAACGCGCCGCCATGTTCTCGACCGTGCACGGCGCCGGACGGGTGATGTCGCGTACCGAAGCCGCCGGCAAGCGCCACCGGTTCGGCCCGAAGGCGGGGACGCTCGTGCGCGGCGCCGGCGGCGAACCGGTCCGGCCGGGGAAAGTCTCAGAGGAGATGTTCCGCGGCGCGGTGGCGGAATCCGGCGTGGTCTTGCGGGGCGGCGGCGTCGACGAGAGCCCGTACGTCTATCGCCGGCTCGAGGACGTGCTCGAGCAGCAGCCCGGCATCGAGATCCTGCATCGACTCCGGCCGCTGGTCGTCGTCATGGCCGGCGCCCACGAGCTCGATCCCTACAAGGACTGAGAGGGCACCTGGTCAGCGCCGGCGTGGACGGTGCTCCGCTGGCGCGGTGGTCGGATCGACCGGCCAGGAGTGGCGCGGGTAGCGCTTCAGACGGCCGTCTGGGGCCAGGAAATGGAGGCTGGCACGACTCGTCTATGCACGGCTCAGAACTCGGCGATCGCTTCGTTGGAAACCGTGCCGGTTCGGCCGCCGTCGCTCAACGTGAGGCCTTTCGTCTCGCCTGGACCACGCTCTTGAGGAACCGGTGCTCCGTTGCTGCGCGCTGTTCGAGCGCATCGCAGACCGTGCGACAGATGAGGAAGGCGGCCGGATCGACGACCCGATAGAAGATGCTGGTGCCCTCGCGACGCGAGGCGAGCACGCCGCTGTGGCGCATTTTCGACAGGTGCTTGGAGACGTTTGCCTGACTGCCGCCGACCTCCGCGAGGATCTCCGACACACTCAGCTCGCGGTCCTCAACCGCATGCAGGATCTTGAGGCGAGTGGGGTCGGCAAGCGCCTTCAGGCGCTCGGCAATGCGCGCGAACAGTTCATGGGACGGCTGCGGACTCATCACTCCTCCAGGGCGCCGCGGACCAACCTCAGGACTCTCTCACGCCAGCCTTGCGCAGAATAGCCATCATCGGGCACCACTTGGAGAACGCCGACTGCAGCAGGTTCAGTCCGACGAATGCGGTGAAGAGGAAGAAGCCCGGATGGACGAACCAGCCGAGGGCGACCGAGACGAGTATGAAGAATCCGGCGATCAGGCGCAGCGCTTCGTTGACGTTCATGATGCATTCTCCTCGGAGGGAAGCTCCACGACGGCGTCGACGCCGACGGTGGCGACGTACATCCAGTAAAGCAGCGGGACCAGCACGAGGGTGAGCGCGGTCGAGACGACGACGCCCGAGATGAGCGCCACCGCGAGCCCCTGAAAGATCGGATCGAGCAGGATGACGACGCCGCCGACGACCAGCGCGGCGGCGGTAAGCGCGATCGGGCGGAAGCGGACCGCAGCCGCCTGGATGACCGCCCGGTCCAGAGACTTGCCGGACTTGAGCTCCAGATTGATGAAGTCGACCAGCAGGATCGAGTTGCGCACGATGATGCCGGCGAGGGCGATCACGCCGATCATCGAAGTTGCCGTGAAGAAGACTCCGCCGAACGCATGCGCCGGTATGACGCCGATGAGCGTCAGCGGGATCGGCGCCATGATGATGAGCGGCGTGACGAACGAGCCGAACCAGCCGACCACCAGCAGGTAGATGAGAACCATGACAACGGCGAAGGCGATCCCCATGTCGAGGAAGACGTCGTGGGTGACCTGCCACTCGCCGTCCCAGATCAGCGTCGAGCGCGTGCTGTCGGCGGGCCGGCCGGCGAACAGCATCTCCATCGGGCGACCGGAGGCGTCGCGCACCGCGGCGATCTTCTCCTTCATGTCGAGCAGGGCGTAGACCGGCGACTCCGACGCTCCTGCGACGTCGCCGACCACGTAGGTCACTGGCCGGAGGTTCTTGTGGTAGATGAAGGGCGCGCGCTCGCCGACGACCGGGCGGACCAGCTCGGAGAGAGGCAGGAGGACGCCTCGAGCTCCCTGGACGCTCAGCGCAAGCAGCTCGCCGGCGCCGGCACGCTGCGCCGGGTCGAGACGCAGGACGACCGGCACCGGCTCTCGCGAACGCGGATCGGCGAGGTGGGCGGCATCGGCG
>JBDSRU010000139.1:0-3177 GCA_039929145.1 Thermoanaerobaculia bacterium | reverse complement strand
AGGAGCGATCGCAGCGACACGCGACGCGGGACTCCTCGGCGATCTCGACATCGAGCTCCGGCGCGGCGCCGGGGCATACATCTGCGGCGAGGAGACGGCGCTGTTCGAGTCGATCGAGGGCAAGCGCGGCGAGCCGCGCTCGAAGCCGCCCTTTCCGGTCGAAGTCGGCCTCTTCGGCAAACCGACTCTGGTCAACAACGTCGAAACCCTGGCGAACGTGCCGTGGATCCTCATGGAGGGCGCCGATACCTACCGCGCGAGCGGCACGGTCGACTCCGCGGGAACCAAGCTCTTCTGCGTCTCCGGCGAAGTGAACCGCCCCGGCCTCTATGAAACGCCGTTCGGCTGCACGCTCGCCCAGCTGCTCGAGCTCGCGGGCGGTGTCTCGGGAGGTCGGCCGCTCCTCGCCGTGCTCCTCGGCGGCGCCGCCGGGAGTTTCGTCGGCCCCGACCGGCTCGACCTGCCGCTCACTTTCGAGGGCACTCGCGCCGCCGGCACGACGCTGGGCTCCGGCGTCGTTCTGGTCTACAGCGCAGCCGCCGACCTCGGAGACGCGCTGGTGCGGATCGCCGAGTTCTTCCGTCACGAGTCGTGCGGCCAGTGCGTCCCCTGCCGCGTCGGCACGGTGCGCCAGCTCGAGCTGCTTCAGCGGCTGAAAAGGACTGCGCCGAACGGCGACCGCGAGCAGGAGATGGCGCTCTTCGCCGAGCTCGCGCAGGCGATGCGCGACGCCTCGATCTGTGGCCTCGGCCAGACCGCCTCGGCGGCCATCGCTTCAGCACTCGCTCTGTTCGATCCGTTTCCTGGCGTATTGTCGGCTTCCGAGCCCTCATGACGACCGACCCGATCTGGTTCAACCCGCCACCGCGCTCGCCGCGCATTCCCGAGGCGCCGCCGCGGCCGGACACGAAACCGGTGGCGCTCGAGATCGATGGCCGCGCAGTCGAGGTTGAGGCGGGTTCGACCCTCCTCGACGCCTGTCGCGGCGCCGGCATCGACGTTCCGACGCTCTGTTTCATCGCCACCCTGACGCCGGCGAACGCCTGCCGCCTCTGTGTCGTCGAGGTCGAAGGGGCGCGCGTCCTGGCTCCGGCCTGTTCACGCCGCGCCGAGCCGGGGATGAAGGTGCAGACCCAGTCCGCGCGCGCCCGCCTGTCGCGCAAGGTCGTGCTCGAGCTCCTCGGCTCTTCGGTCGATCTCTCGACCGCCCCGGGCCTGGCAGATCTCATGCGCGACTACGGCGCCGAGCCGGGGCGATTCGGCGAGGATGCCCTGCGGGTCGAGTCCGGCGTCAAGATCGACAACGACCTCTACGTCCGCGACTACGGCAAGTGCGTGCTCTGCTACAAGTGCGTCGACGCTTGCGGCCACGACGCCCAGAACACTTTCGCGATCGCCGCCGCGGGACGCGGATTCGACGCCCACATCTCGACCGAGCGCAATGTGCCGCTGCCGACCTCAGCCTGTGTCTACTGCGGCAACTGCATCGCCGTCTGTCCGACCGGCGCCCTCATGGCAACGCACGAGTTCGACCTGCGTCAGGCCGGCAACTGGCGCGAGGAGGATCAGACGCAGACCGACACCGTCTGCGGCTACTGCGGCGTTGGCTGCACGCTGACGCTGCACGTCCAGGACGAGCGCATCGTGAAGGCCACTTCGCCGATCGAGAACTCGACGACGCACGGTCACCTCTGCGTCAAGGGGCGCTTCGGCTTCGAGTTCGTGCAGATCGGACGCGACGGGAAGAGCGACGACGGACGCCGCGCCCGCACTTCCAGCTGAGCCGGCGCTCGCCCAGGAATCTCCACTCGACTGCCTTCAGATGCCGCTGCCTCCACTCGATCACGCGCACTCCGGACCGGCCGCCCTCGGCCGGACGCTCTTCGGCGGATTCGTCGCGATCTATCTCTTCGGGTCGCTGCTGGCGATCAATCTCCTGCAGACGCTGAGCCTCGTCCTGCTGCCGTTCTCGCGGCGCTCGTTCCGGAGAATCAACCGCTGGTTCGCCGACACCTTCTGGGGATGGTGCGCCTGGACCACGCTGTCGCTCCACCGGACCCGCGTGGTGATGCGCGGCGACGAGCTGCCCGAGGGTGAGAACGCCGTGCTGATCGCCAACCACCAGACGATGACCGACATCCAGGTACTCTTTCTGCTCGCTCGCAAGGCAAAGCGCCTCGGCGATCTCAAGTGGTTCGTCAAGAGCTCGCTCAAGTACGTCCCCGGCATCGGCTGGGGCATGGTCTTTCTCGACTGCCTGTTCGTCAAGCGCGACTGGTCGGCCGATCGCGAGCGTATCGACCGGGTCTTCCGCAAGGTGCTCTCCGCCCGGGTGCCGCTCTGGCTGGTGTCGTTCTCGGAGGGCACCCGCTTGTCGCCCGGGAAACTCGCCCTCGCCCAGCGCTACGCCGCGGAACACGCGCTCGCCGTGCCGCGGCACGTCCAGCTGCCGCACACACGGGGGTTTGTCGCCTCGATCACCGGGCTCCAGGGGCATGTCGCCGCGGTCTATGACGTCACGATCGGCTACGTCGATGGCCTGCCGAGTCTCTGGCAGTGGGCCAAGGGCGAGATGCACGAGGTTCACCTCCACGTCCGGCGCTACGCGATCGCGGAGCTTCCCGCCGCCCCCGAAGCGCTCGCTGTGTGGCTGCGCGAACGCTTCGTCGAAAAGGATGCGCGGCTCGACCAGTTCTACGCCGCCGGATCGCTCGCCTGAGGCCCGCCGGGATTTCGGCCTTCGGAATCGCGATCGCTTTCCTTTGGTTCTTCGCCCCGGCGAACCTCGAGCTGCTGGTCAAGATGGTCGACGGCTGCGCCTACAACGGCCACTACTGGATCTACGCCGCGGCGACGACCGACGTCGAGTACCACCTGCGCGTCACCGAGCGCGGGCTATCGGCAGCGAAGTGAATCGGCGGATCCAGCGCCACGCGGCATGAAAATCGCGGCGCCTCGCCTGGGCCTGGCTTCTCCCGCTCTCAGCCGCTGGCGAGGATCTGGCGGACGGTCTGGGTCAGGAGCTCGGGGCCGAACGGCTTCTGCAGGAAGTTGACGCCGGGTTCGAGCAGGCCATCGTCGGCGATGACGTCGGAGGTGTAACCCGACATGTAGAGCACCCGCATCCGGGAGTGGCGTTGGAGGACGAACTCTACGAGCTCACGGCCGCTCATCTCC
>JBDSRU010000138.1:0-2973 GCA_039929145.1 Thermoanaerobaculia bacterium | reverse complement strand
CCAACGTCCTGCAGTCGAACGGCGTGATCCACGTCGTCGACACCGTCCTGATGCCGAACTGAGTCGAATCCGCGAGACCGACGACAAGAGGGCCGGGTGGCGACGCCCGGCCCTTTCCTTTTCAGCGGTCGAGAATTTCCCGGATCTTCCGTCCGAGGGCGTCGGAGCTGAACGGCTTCTGCAGGAAGGCGACGCCGGGCTCGAGCACGCCGTGCCGGACGATGGTGTCGTCCGTGTAGCCGGACATGTAGATCACCTTGAGATCCGGCCAGAGCTCGAGGAGTCGGCACGTCAGGTCGGGCCCACTGCCTCCGGGCATGACGACGTCGGTCAACACGACGTCGACGGCGGGGTTCTCCTCGAACAGACGAAGGGCCTCCCCGGCGCTCTGGGCGACCAGGACCGTGTAGCCGAGCCGCTGCAGCAGTTTCCGGGTCAGCAGGCGCAGCCCTTCCTGGTCCTCCACGACCAACACCGTCTCCCCTCCCGCTCGCGCCCTGGGAACGGGAGGCGACGCAAAGGCCGCCATCTCCGCGGAATCCACCTGTGGGAAGTACGTCCGCAGAGTCGTGCCTGTCCCGAGCCCGCTGATGACATCAATGCACCCGCCGTTCTGGCGAACGATGCCGTGTACCATCGCCAGACCGAGCCCCGTGCCCTTGCCGACCTCCTTGGTGGTGAAGAACGGCTCGAAGAGCCGACTCTGGACCTCCGCTGTCATGCCTTCGCCGGTATCGATCACCGACAGCGAAACGAAGGGCCCTGGATTCACCGACCCGTGCGAAATCGGGCACTCGGAGTTCAGCTCGGCGCTGCCGATCTCGATCGTGAGGGTGCCGCCCTTCGGCATGGCGTCGCGCGCATTCACCGCCAGGTTCAGGATGAGCTGCTCGATCTGACTCCGGTCGGCCTTGATGCTCGCCGGCGCCGGCCGTAGTCGGAGCTCGATGGTCACGTCCTCCCGGATGAGCCGCCTGAGCATGGCCCGCATTCCGGCGAGGACTTCGTTCAGGTCGAGCAGCGTCGGTTCGATGATCTCCTGGCGGCTGAAGGCGAGCAGCTGGCGGGTCAGGCTCGCGGCACTCTGTCCAGCCTTCTGGATCTCCGCCAGGTCCGCGTGGAGCGGGTCGGCGGGATCGCGTTCGTCCAGCATCAGCTCGCAGTTGCCCAGGATGATGGTCAACAGGTTGTTGAAGTCGTGGGCGACGCCGCCGGCCAGCTGTCCGATCGCTTCCATCTTCTGCGCCTGGTGAAACTGCTGTTCCATTTCGCGCCGTTCGGTCACGTCGAGGGAGATGCCCACTGCCCGAAGAGGATCCCCCTCCGCGTCGAGAATCGTCCGTCCGACTGCGTTCAGCCACCGGATCGTGCCGTCGGGTCGCAAGGTACGGTGCAGGAAGGCGAAGTCGGAGCCCGAGGCCATCGCCTCCCGAACCGACTGGAGCACCGACGTCCGGTCTTCAGGATGGATTCCTTCGACGAAGGCCTTGAAAGTGCCGCCGAAGGTCCCCGGAGAGAGTCCGTACTGGGCTTCCATGGTGCCCGACCACTTGAGAACCCCAGAGGCGTAATCCATGTCCCAGACGCCGACGCTGGCGTTCTGAAGGATGAACTGCGTGCGCTCCTCCGCCGCCCGCAGGGCGGCCTCGGCTTTCTTCCGCGTGGTGATGTTCCGGGCGATCGCGGAGATGCCGGTCACTTGTCCGCTGGAGTCCGTCATCGGGGACGCCGTGAGGGAAACTTCGAAGACGGTGCCGTCCTTTCGGATTCTCCGAGTTTCGAGGGCCTCGCCCGGCTCGCCGCGCACCGCTTTGGCGACGGCCTCTGCGATCTCCACTGACGCTTCGGCCGGCGCGAGGAAAGTCCGGTTCTGTCCGATCGCTTCGCTCGCGGAGTATCCGTACAGCCGCTCCGCTCCCGAGTTCCAGGTGAGGATGGTGCCGTCGAGACTCATGCTGAAGATGGCGTCTTCCGAGCAGTCGACGATCGCCGCCAGGCGCGCCCGGGTTTCGTCGGCGAGCTTCCGGGCCGAGATATCGCGCAGGACGCCGGTAAAGATCGGCGTCGCTTCCGAGTGGATGGCGGTGATGACCAGCTCGACCGGCAGCTCCGAGCCATCGGATCGCACGGCGATGATCTCGATTACCTTGCCCAGGAGCTTTCCCTGGAGCGTCGAAAGGTATCGCGCGAGACCGGCGGCGTGCGCCGCGCGATAAGCCGGCGGAATGATCAGCTCGGCGAGAGGGCGCCCGATCGCCTCGGCCTTGGTGTAGCCGAAAGTTCGCTCGGCAGCGGCGTTGAATTCGATGACCGCTCCGCTGGCGTCCATCGTGACGATGCAATCGAGCACCGAGTCCAGGATGGCGGCTTTCCGCTTCTCGCTCTGTGCGAGCGCCGCCTCGGCTCGCTTGCGCGTAAGCCGCGCTCCTGACTCTTCAATGGCGCGACGAACTGCAGGCACCAGGCGATCCAGTCGGGACTTGATCAGGTAGTCGGTCGCCCCCTGCTTCAGGCACTGCACGGCCGTCTCTTCGCTCACCGTGCCGGAGACCAGGATGACCGGCACATCCGGCTGGGTCGCCTGCGCCTGCCGGAGTGCGGACGCTCCGTCGTAGCCCGGCAGGTGGTAGTCGAAGATGATGAGGTCGAACGGCTCCCGCGCCAGGGCTGCCTCGAAGCCGGTCCTGCCATTGGCCAGCAGGATCTCGCACGATAGACCGTCCGCATCCAACCGGTCGCGAATGAGCGCCGCGTCGCGAGGATTGTCCTCGAGGTGCAACACTCGAAGCGGGCGCGTCACGACATCTCCATCGTCCCCGAACTCCACTAGGCGCTGACCGGCTCTTTGGCGCTGGATTGATCGGGAACCTGGTTGATCAACGCCCAGAACACGCCGACCTGCCGCACGGCTTCGACGAAGTCCTGGAACTTCAGCGGCTTGACGACATAGGCATTGACGCCGAGTTGATAGCT
>JBDSRU010000137.1:0-3538 GCA_039929145.1 Thermoanaerobaculia bacterium | reverse complement strand
CTCGACCAGGCGGACCCAGGGGTGATGGGCGCGCACCCAGTCGGCTGTGCCGTCGCGCGAGCCGTTGTCGAGCAGCAGCAGCTCCCAGTCGCAACCGGGATCGCGCTGGGCGGCGACTGCCGGCAGGCAGGTCTCCAGGTGCGCGCGGCCGTTGAAGCTCAGCACGAGAATCGACAGCTTGCGCGCTCCCGCACTCACGCTCAGCCGCGCTCCCGCGGCCCGGAGTGGCCGCCGCCGACTGCGCTGCCACTGCGCGGCGCGCTCGTCGCCTTGCCGCGGAGCCGCTCGACCCAGCGATGCAACCGCCAGGCGCGTGTCCCCTCCATCTCGCGGATCAGGGCGTTGAGGCGTTCGATCTCGCTGTAAGTGCGGTCGAGATTCGCGACGACTTCCGGCACGCTGCCGCCGACTTCCGCCACCAGGGACGCCAGGTCGCGCGCCACGAAATCGCGTGCCGCGAGGCGACGGTAGCCCTCCGCGAGCCCGATCGCGGGAGCGAGAGTATGGGTTCGGAACTGGCGCAATCCGATACCGGCGCGCAGATAGGGATGGCGCTCCTCCTGCGAGGCGTAGATCGCCATCGCCTGCCCGAGCAACGCCTGGCATTCGCTGACGTCGACGAGGAGGTCGGGATAGCCAGGGTGGTTGACCTCGTAGAGCCAGACCTCGAGACCACGCGCGACCTCCGCGAGTCCGTCCTGTCCAGCGCCACTCCCGTCCGTGGAATGAAGCACATCGTGGAGGGCGGCGAAAGCGGCGCGATGGTCTTCCGAGATCTCGAGCGGCGACGGCACCAGCAGGAGGCCCGGCCGACCGGCGACGAGTCGCCGCCGGATCGCCGCCGCGGCTTCGCCACGGCTCTGGGCGAGCGCGCCGTCGCGAATTCCGGCCACTTCGAGACTGGCGCAGCCGAGCAGACGAACGACATCTTCGGCCTCGCGCCGGCGGCGCGCCGCGTAGTCGGCGCGGTCGGCGATCTCCTCGACTCCGCCGGAGCCATCGGTGAGGAACAGAACCTCGACCGTAGCGCCGGCCGCCGCCAATTTCGCGACCAGGCCGCCGCAGCCCAGTACCTCGTCATCGAAGTGCGGCGCCAGAACGAGCGTGCGTACTGCCGCTACGGCGCTGGTGTGGCCCGGAGGTTGCGGCTGACGAATCAACGGAACGGGCCGCCGCGAGGGCAAAGACGGCGCGCCCGGCGCTTCAAACCCGCCTCCGGACCGCGGCACCTGCGGCGGGCAGGATCGTCGGCTCACCGCGATGCAGCCAACGGATCCGGAAAAGATCGGCGAGCATCCGGGCCGAGTCGCGCAGCGCGTGCACGCTCGACGCCGGCGAGTCGACCCAGGTGACGCCGACCTCCTCGACCTGCATGCCGCGCCGCCGGGCGAGCCAGATGAGCTCGACGTCGTAGGCGAAACGGTCGATCCGCAGGTCGGCGAAGAGAGAGCGCGCTACCTCGCCCCGCAGGAGCTTGAAGCCGCACTGCGTGTCCTTGATTCCGCCGACGGCCAACGCCCGCACCGCGAGGTTGAAGATCCGTCCCATGAGCTCGCGATAGAGCGGCTGTCGGCGATCGATTCGGGACTCGGCCAATCCGCGGCTGCCGAGCACGACCTCGACCGTGGCGAGGCGCGGGCGAAGACGCACATACTCCTCGATCGGCGTCGACAGATCGGCGTCGCAGAGCAGCACCTCGTCGCCCGTGCTGGCGAGGACGCCGGCCCGCAAGGCGGCGCCTTTGCCGCGATTCTCCGGCAGGCGGAGCCAACGCAGCCAGCGGGCTTCACGGTATTGCGGCCGCTCCGCAATGCCGCTGGTGCCGTCCGAGCTGCCGTCGTCGACGACGAGGATCTCCGCGCCGCCCGGAAGGCCGGCGACGAAGTCCGCCAGTCGATCCAGCGTCGGGCCGATCCTCGCCTCCTCGTTGTAGGCGGGAACGACGACGGATAGCTGCGGAGCCATGGCTGAATTGTAAGGCCTGACGACGCCCGCGTGCAGGCCGACCCTGCGGCGCAAGCCCTGGATCAGAAGTGATCCGAGTCGCCCATGGTCAGGTAGAAGCGCTCGAGCACCTCGGGTACACGGACGCGCGGATCAAAGGTGATCGTGCTCAGACGAAGGAGAGGCTCGAGCCGACCCGAATAGCCGCGGTCGATCAGGACCTCGCGCGCACTGCGGTCGCCGCGCAGCCAGAGCTCGACCGCGCGCCCGCCACCCTCGACGCCGGCAGGGCGAGCCGCGGCCCGCTCTTCAACAGCCGCCGCGAGCTCAGCCAGGTCGGCGGCCCGCTCACCATCCCACAACAGATCGACCCAGTGGGCGCTTTCCGGCGTGGCGTCGAGGTTCACCACCGCCCACGCCCGAAGCTCGCCGGCGCGGCGCAGGCCGAGCTGGAGATAGCTTCCGCCCGGCCGGCGTTCGTAGCGCCAGCGAAACCAGGCCGCGTCGCGCACCGTCGCAAAGGGGTAGCGCTCCCGGCTGCGTTGCCAGAGCCGGTCGGTGGCATGGACGTCGAAGCCTTCGGAGATCCAGTTCCGCGCCGGGCGCCATGCAGGCGCCGTCGCGGCAGACCCAACCTGGCGAGAAAGGCGCTCCACCGCGGAGGGTTCGAAGTAGTGCCCCGTGACCGTCCCGGCGCGCTGATGGCGCTCGCCGGGGAAACCGTAGACGAAAGCCACCCCGTCGACCGCCGCTGCGCAGCCTGCAAGGAACCTCTCCAGGGTGCGCTCGAAGGCCCCGCCTCGCCGCCCCAACCCACGCCGGCGGCGCGAGAAGACATCGACGATCTGCGCGGCCCGCGTCGGCGCTCCTGCCCAGAGGATGTCGAGGTCGATCGCCGCGTACTGACAGACCAGCTCATCAGCGGCATCGAAGGCCAGCACGATTCGTGCTCCGCGCGGCGGTTCGAGAAATTTCCAGCGCCACTGCGCGAGGCTCCTGTCGACGCCGAAGACTTCCGTGAAGCCGCGCTGGATCGCCTCCTCGTCGCCTGGAGCGTAGGTTCGCAGCGTGTAGAACTCCTCGCCGCTCATTGCGCCTGCGCCCCGGGATCCGGACCGGCCGCTGTACCGCGCCGCAAGTGGAGGGGCGCCGATTCACGGCCGGCCGCGTCGATGCCGCGCAACCAGAGGTCCCCCCGCGGTAGCCGGCGCCAGACCTCGTCCGGCAGCTGCCAGTCGCCAGAGTCCGCATCGAGCGCCTCGCCGGCCGCCGGGAAACCTCCCGGTGAGAGCGCCACCTCGATCCACGCCGGCCGCTGCGCGAGGCCAAGCTCCGATAGCGCAAGGGCCGGAGCTGCGAGCGACTCGCGCGGCGGCAGCGAGGTCAGCGATGGCCGGGGCGCACGCGGGCGGAGCGCCTCGAGAATCCGGGCGATGCCGGCGCCGAGGTGGCGGCGGCGGAAGAGCCGCTCGGCCTCCGCGAACCAGGTCGCTGCCCGCGGCTCCTGGACGCTGCTCTGCGCGAACAGATGCACCGCGCGTGCGTTCGGCACGAAGCGCGACACCAGACCGGCGGCACGCAGCCGCAGCAGCCA
>JBDSRU010000136.1:0-2830 GCA_039929145.1 Thermoanaerobaculia bacterium | reverse complement strand
GGCGGGTCTCCGGCCTGCCCTCTGAAGAACGAAAGGTGGGGGTGGAGGGAGACAGACTCTGTCGCGCTACGTTCGTGGTCGCTGGTCACGCATCGTTTGTGGTCGCTGGGGTGCCTGCTCGGGGTCCTGTCTCGGTCCGTATCCCATGGAGTCCTCGCGCTGGGAGGCGCGCTCCGGTCCCCATGGGAGCCCTCGGCCCGGCCACCCCTCGTCGGTACGGTTGAGAAAGAATCCGATTCGCCGGCGGGCTCGGGCGCTCGGGAATTCGAGGTGGGCGACAGGCTTGACTAAGAGCCAACCTCGAATTCCCGAGTGCCGGAGTCCGCCAACCGCGGAGGCTCCGCACGGCGTCTTGGAGGACTTCGAAGCGCTTGCTCGGGGTCCTGTCTCGGTCCGTATCCCATGGAGTCCTCGCCCTGAGACGCGCGCTCACCTGGAACTCGCCCTACACCCACGGTATCGAAACCAAGGTCACCATCGAGTTCCGTGTTGTCGCGGGAGCGAAGGGAACCGAAGTCGTGCTGACCCATGAGCTCCTGCCGGTGAAGGAGGTCGAGGGCCATCGCCGGGGCTGGACGGAGGCGATCGCGAGCTGCGGTCGCTTCTTCGCCGCGCAGCCGGGCACCGTGGCGGGCACTCAGGCCGCTCGCTCGACGGGCGCCGCAGCCGCCACGCACTGACAGCCGCGACAGCATCCGCACCCGCAAGACCTTCGCGCGCTCCTGGCGTCGCCGCCTCCGCGCGAAGGTTTTGCGGTGCACTCTGCCGATGAACGAAGAAACAGGAGCCAAGGGGCATGAGCGAACTGCAATGCATCGCCAGACTCAAGATCCATCCCGGCAAGCTCGAGGAGTTCAAGGTTCTTTCCGCGCGATGCCGGGAGCTGGTGCGCACCAGGGATACCGGAACGCTGCAGTACGAGTCGTATTTCAACAGCGACCAGACGGAGTGCCTGGTGTTCGAGCGCTACCGCGACTCGCAGGCTCTCCTTGACCATTTCCAGAACATGGGCGAGACGATGACGGCGATTTTCGAAACCTGCTCGGCCTCCGGAGAGGTCTGCGGAACGCCCAGTCCGGAGTTGCTCGCCATGTTCCAGGGCTCGCCGGTGCAGGTCTTTCGGCCCTTTCAGGTGCTCTGACAGGAGCTCCGCGGAACGATTTCGAGGTTACGCGTAGCGCGCGGCCGGGCCGGCGACAGGCCGTGACCCGGCCTTGATCAGGGACGCCGGGGAGTGGCCGGCTCCAGATCGGTGAGCAAGGCGACCGCACGATCGAGAATCGGGTCGGGTCCGGCGGCGGCGAACTCCGCCGGCGTGAACGGAGAGGGGCTGGCCCGGATCTCGAGCCCCTTGCGCCAGCTGGCGAGCTCTTCGTCCGTCAGGTGCATCTCCAGCCCGGGATCGGGGAACACGCCGGCGCTTTCGTTGGCCGGCGGCGGGTCGTGCTTGTCGGTCGCGATGCCCGACGGGCGCACCTGGAGAGCGGTGGTGAGAATCAGGCCGCCGCGCCCCTCCCCGAGCGAGTACATCTGCTGGATCCGCCCCTTGCCGAAGGTGCGCTCTCCCAGGAAGCGGGCGCGCCCGTGGTCGCGCAGTGAGGCGGCGAGAAACTCGGAAGAGGAGGCGGTGTCGCCGTCGATGAGCACGACCATGGGGCCCGCCCAGGACACCGACGCGGTCGCCAGCTGCCGCGTCGATTCCTCGCGGCCCTCGGCGCCGCCCACCAATCCTTCGCCGAGGAAGAGATCGGCGATGCGCACGCCGGCCATCATCAGCCCGCCGGAGCTTCCGCGGAGATCGAGCACCAGGCCGCTCGCCTGCCTCGAGGTGAGGTCCTCGAGCGCCCCCCGCACGGCCTCGAAGGAGTCTTCCGACAGGTGGTCGATGCGCAGATAGCCGATGCCCTTCGCCGCATCGAGGAGGTAGTCCCCAACGCCGTCGGCGTCGCGCCCCACGCCGTGCACGCTCGGCAGGTTATGGATCTTGCGGACGACATCGATCTCGTGCGGACTTGCACCGGGCTGGGAGAGCCGCAGCCGGACGGAGGTTCCGGGCGCGCCGCGCAGGAGCGGAAAGACATCGTCCAGGGAAACGCCCTGCAGCGAGCGGCCGTCGATGGCTTCGATGCGGTCACCGGGTCGCGCTCCGGCGGCGCCGGCAGCGGAGGCGACGAGGAGACGCTGGATCCGTTGCAGGCCGCCGGTCGCGTCGGAATCGAGAATCACGCCGACGCCGGCAATCGTCCCCGACAGATTGCCGCGAAATTCGCCCCATTGCGTCGCGTCGAGTAGCTGTCCGTAAGGGTCGAGCTCCTTGAGGAGGGCACGCAGCGCGCGCTCCTCCAGCTCCTCGCGCGAAATCTCCTGCCAGTAGCTCTGGTGGATCCTGGCGATCGCCGCGTCGAACCGGTTCTCCTCCGGAGCCGGGTCGTCGCCGAAGCCGGGATTCGCGGCCAGGCCGAGCAGGATCGCGAGGAAGAAGATGTTTCGCGCCAGGGTTCGTCGCATCGTGTCCTCCGGATGTCGTCGGGGAACAATACGGATTCGGCGACCGGGAAGCGACACCGGCCCGCGGGCAGCGCACGTGCGGTCTGAACGACGGAGAGTCGTTCCCCACCGCCATGCCTGCCGTAGTCTCTGCCCACGCCATGCGCCTCGCGACCTACAACTTCCACATGGGCGGCCGGCTCGAGCACTGGCAGAGGTTGCTCGAGGCGACCCAGGCTGACCTGCTGTTCGTGCAAGAGGCGCGGGACCCCGCGACACATGGCGAAAATCCACTGACACCGCCCGAGCTGGAGCAGATTTTCTGGCAGTGCGCGCCACGGCG
>JBDSRU010000135.1:0-9717 GCA_039929145.1 Thermoanaerobaculia bacterium | reverse complement strand
ATGAATTCCAACTCAAGAATGCAAACCCCAGTCAGATGCCCCGGAGTCGCCACCTCGAGGCTGCTGTTCTATTCGTGAGATCGCTTGGCATCAGCGCCCGCCGCAGCACCTGCGGCCGCCAGAGCACCCGCGCAGAACGGTGCGGCGTGGCGCTGCAGCCGTTTCCGCGAATTTCTCGCAGGCCCGCTTCCGGGCTAGTCTTGCCTGCGATCAGTTCACCAGGATGCAGATTCGGGTGCGCCTGCTTCGCATTCGCTGAAGCGGAGGTTTCGATGCGTCGATCTGCCCACGCTGTCGCTCCCGGTATCGTCCTTGCCCTGCTGAGTGTCGTCGCCGTCCCATCCCCGGCGCCGGCGATGGACGGCTCGGTCTGGGACCAAAGCCGGTTCGTCCAGAGCCTTGAGGTGGATATCACCGCCAACATCCTCGCGAACGACTTCGTCGTCGCCGACTACAGCTACCTGCAGAGCATCGACGTCTGGCTTGCCGACGGCCTGGTCAATGACAACGGCACGCTCGATGGATTCAGTGGCCAGCTCTACTGGAGAATCTACAGCTCGACGGGGAGCACGCCGAACGTGCCGCTGCGCGACGGCCGCGGGGTCGCCGTTCAACTCACCGACACCGGCCTGCAGACCGCGGCGGGCAGCGACATGATTCGCGTCCACTTCGACCTCGAGCCGCCGGTCCCGCTCAACCCGGGGACCTACTGGTTTGGCCTGCATGAGGGCATCTGGGGTGTTTCGGACGGCACGCCGCTCAAGTGGCTCGCTGCATACTCCGATGTCGGTTCACCGGCAGCCGGTGCGGCGAACAGCCCGACTCCCGCTTCGTGGACCAACGTCAGCGATCCGGCCATGGTGCTCTACAGCGGTTTTCTGGTCCATGGCGGCGTCGACAACGGCATCGCCGGGTCGAGCGCACTCAATCTCGCCAACGTCGCCGCCGCCGACTTCTACTGCGACGGATTGACCCGACTGACCTCGGCGGACGTCTGGCTGGCCGACAACCAGGTCAATGACAACGGCCTCTTCGACAGTTTCAGCGGCACTCTCGGCTGGGGCCTGATTGCCGACAACAATGCCGTCCCCGGCCTTACGCTGGCCAGCGGAACGGTGACGCCGCGGCTGTTCGATTCGCTCCTCCAGGACCCCTTCGGCGGCGACATCTTCCGGGCCCGCATCCGGTTGCCGCCCTTGCCGGCGATCGAGAACTGCGCCGGCTGGAACTGGCTCGCCCTGCACGAGGGCGCCTGGGGCTCCGCCGCCGACGGCTCGCCGGCGTGGTGGCAGGCGCCGGCACAGACCTTCGGCGCACTCGCTTACTGGGCACCCGCGACACCCAATCCCACCGGCTGGACGGAAGCGACGATTGACGTCAGCGTCGCCCTCTTCGATGACCTCATCTTCGGCTCCGGTTTCGAAGCCGGAGTCACCTGCGCCTGGTCTCAGTTCTCATCCGGCACCTGCCCCTGACCGTCAGCCGCTTCGCACAGACGACTGCCGGCATCGCACTGGGAAATCACCTGGCACCCCGCCGGATGCGGGGAAATCGCCCCGCCCGCCTGGCACCTCGCCGGAGCCGGGTGTCCGTATACTTCAGTACATGTCGATCTACGAGCCGATTCTCGCGCGGCTCAACGAGCAGGGGGGGCGCTACGTCGTGGTCGGTGGCCTCGCGGTCGTCCTGCACGGGCATGCTCGGCTGACGGTCGATCTCGATCTGATCGTGGATCTCGCTCCCGAGGCGGCGCGCAAGTCGGTCTCGGCGCTGCTGAGCCTGGGATTTCGCCCGCTCGCTCCGGTCGACGCGCTCGAGTTCGCCGATGCGGATCGGCGCCGGGAATGGATCGCCGAAAAGGGGATGCGCGTCTTTTCTCTCTTTGAGCCGGAAAGCCCCCTCTCGACGGTCGACCTCTTCGTCGAGTCCCCGATCGAGTTCGAAGAACTCTGGCAGAGCGCCGAGCTCGTCGCGATCGGATCGACGGTCGTGCGAGTCGCCTCGATTCCCCATCTCATCCAGATGAAAGAGCTCGCAGGCCGGGAGCAGGACCGGACGGATATCCGCAAGCTCGAGGAGATCCAACGGCGGCGACCCACTCATGCCTGAACGACTCGACCTGCCGACGCCGCCCGAAGTCGATCCCTGGGCGAGAACGACCTGGGAGGGTCACGCCCAGTGGCAGCTCGAGCGCACGCTGAGCGCCACGCCCCTGCAGCGCCTCGCCTGGCTCGAGGAAGCGATCCTGCTCGCCCACGCTGCAGGAGCGATCCAACGGCCGCAAGTCGACCGGGGGCTTTGACTTCAGTCCAGCCGATCGCCGGAACCGACCGAGCTGACTCAGGTGTTGAATCAGGCTCCAGCCACCCCACGTCGATCTCAAAAGCAGCCTGTTGCGAGATGGCCAAGTGGCCCGCCTCGACTTCTCCGCTCCCCCGAGAAATCGCTTGCCACCTTTTGAGCACCTCTTGAGAAATCGCCTGGCACCTTTCGAGTTTGAACCGGTGGCGCCTGGCGAGCGACTTTCCTCATGAGTGCGAGCCTACGAGAGAGGAAGCCACGCGAAATGAGCCGGCAGACCGTCCGCCTTTTCGACGAGTACCTGGCCGCCGCTGCCCGGGCCGGGGACCGCGAGGCCTTCGGCCGGCTGGCGGAGCGCTGGCAGCCGAAGCTCGTCGCCCACGCATGGAGGCTCATGGGCGACGCGGAGGCGGCACGCGACGTCGTCCAGGACGCCTGGACCGACATCGTGCGCGGCCTCGGGCGCCTCGACGACGCGGCGCTCTTTCCCGCCTGGGCCTATCGCATCGTCACGCGTCGCGCGGCGGATGCGATCCGCAAGCGGGTGCGCGGCAGAAGGCTCGATGCCGCTCACGCCGCGATTGCTGCGGTGACTCCGCAAGTCGACGACGCGGCGGCGCGCATCGAAGCAGCAGCCGACAGCGGGCCGCTGGCGAAAGCCATCGCCAGCCTGCCGCCCGATCAGCGCGCGGCGGTCGCCCTGTTCTACCTCGAAGAGTTCAGCGTCGCGGAGATCGCCGCGGCGACCGGCGTTCCGGCGGGCACCGTCAAGACCCGCCTCATGCATGCGCGGACGAAGTTGCGAGCCGCCCTCAAAGGAGAAGACCATGGATGACCTGGATCGGAAGATCGAAGAGGCGTTGAGCGCGGAGGACCGGACGATGCTCGAGAAGTTCGGCGAGCAGGGCGTGCTCGGCCAGTGGTTCGGCGTCTATCGCGGGGCCATGGGCGGCCTCGCCGTGCTGGCGACGATCCTCACCTTCGCGCTCGTCCTCGCCGCAGGCTATTGCGGCTGGAAGTTGTTCGGCGCCAGCGAGGCGCTCGACGCAGCACGCTGGGGAGCGGGCACCGTTCTGCTTCTCGCGATGGTGGGTTACCTCAAGCTCTGGTTCCTGCTGCGCATGGAATCGAACCGCGTCCTGCGCGAAGTCAAGCGCCTCGAGCTGCAGATCGCCCGCGGGAACGTGCGGTCGTGACCGCCATCCGGCCGTTCGGATGCCGGCCCGGAGGTGCCAGCCGCATTCCAACTCGACGAGCCAACCTCTGCGAGATGTCAAAAAGTCTCCCCTTCGAATCCGGCGATACCCTCGAAAAATCGCCCGGCGACTCTTGAGAAGTCGCCCGGCACCTTTCGAGGCGGGAGCGCACTTGCTGCGACGAGCTCTTCGATGAAGAAGGACGCCGGGAAGAACTGCACGCACAGGATGGCACTGACAACCTGAACGAACCAAGGCACTCAACCGCGGTACGGCGGCAGCCTGGCAGCGCCGAGCGGCGTCGTGATCCAGCCGCCTACTGCATCTCTCCGGACTCCGGCCTGCGAGTCGCTTGCGCGGCCGCAGGTCCGCGAGTCCCGGAAACGAGGCGTCCGGCGATCTTGCCGCCCAGCCGCACGAGCTCGACCGGCGAGTGCACGATTTTGGCGTAGACCGCGTTCTCCCAGGTGCGGGCGCACGGGTGGTTCGCGATCCAGTCCGTGGTGCGCCGGCTCGCGGCTGCGGCGAGGAGGCGGGGCAAGTCGAAGTCGAAGTCGGCCAGGTTGCCGAGGGCTGCGGATGCCGGGGCCGCCGCTTCCCCCTCACGCGCCGCCGGCATGCCCACCACTTCGAGCGTCTCGCAGGGGTGGACGGTGCCGTCGTCGTAGATCACCGCGAGGTGGCGGCCCGCGCCGCAGCCGAGATCGCGGCGCTCGCCGCGCGCCACCTCGGCGACGATCTCGCCCATGCGCCCGGTGGCGGTGTCGAACATCAACGGGTAGGGCTGGCGCGTCGTTTCACGCCGCCGGTGTTCCGCGAGATAGCGCTGCGCGGCTTCGTACTCCGCGATCGGAACCTCGCCCGCGTCGCGCTCGTGTGTCTGCCCGCGGCAGAGCGCGACGCCGAGGGGACTTTCCGGAAAGCGCTCGCGCGCCACGGCGATCGTTTCCCGCCAATGGCTCACGTTGAATTTGCTCATGACGAAGTTGAGCAGCGTCGAAAGGCGCTCACGGGTCGCGCGCAGGCGCTGGATCGTCTCCCAGGTTTCGAGGAAGCGGTCGAAGGCGCCATCGACTCCCATCACCTCATCGAACTCCTTGCCGACGCCATGGAACGGCAGGCAGAAGTTGAGATGGGCCCCCGGACTCGCGTCGTAGAACTTTTCCACCAGCCGCTCCACCCGCTTCGCGGACAGCGCGTTGGTCGGCACGGTGAAGAATCGCGTGTTCGCTTCCGTGTAGTAAGCCGAGAGAATTTCGGGCAGGTCGCGGCGCAGCAGCGGCTCGCCGCCCGATACCGTGAGCTGCGGCAGGTCGCCCAGGCTGCGTGCGATCTTCCGGTGCGCCTCGAGAGGCAGGCCGCGGGCGTCCCAGCGGTCCATCATCCGGTCCCAGGTGAAGCACATCCGGCAGCGCGCGTCGCAGACCGAGTTGACATGCAGGAGCAGGTAGCGCGGAGTTCCCCGCAAGAGGCTTCGCGCCCAGCAGGCCGCTCCCGCGCCGAGACCGTTCACCGTGGCGCTCCCGCGAGACGTGGCACGGTGTCTCCCCGGCGCGGCGCGAGCACGCCGGACGCCAGGCCCGAAAACGCAGCGCTCACGATCACCGGCGAGCTACCCAGGTGAAGCAGCGCGGCGAGGAGAGCGAAGCGCCACGAACCGAGCCGAGCAGCGTGGCGCAGGAAGGGTCCGATCGCCGCGAAGTAGACGGCGGCGAGGATCGCTCCGCCGACCGCGAGCGGCGCGGAGCCGAGCGCTCCAGCGGCCAGCGCGACGAGCGCGGCCGTTCCCAGAATGCGCAGCAGCCCTTCACCGGGTGACACATGGACGCGCGGCAGCTTCGGCCGGCGCGCCGCATACCAGCGGCCGAAAACGAAAGCGCGCACCGCGTAGTTCCGCAGCAGGCGCGACAGTCCGGCGGGATACCGATGGTCGACCTGCGGCTCGGCGGCGAGCAGCAGCGGGCCGCCCGCCGCGAGGCGGAGGCCGAAGTCGAGGTCCTCGATGGCGTTCGTACGGAAGGCCTCGTCGAATCCGCGCAGCGCGTCGAACGCGTCGCGTCGCACCGCGAAGCTTCGCGACGTGACGCCCTCGACGAAGGCCGGACCGCCGCCCGCGGCGAGGTACAGGCCGAGCCAGAACTGTTCGAGCGCTGCGCCGAAATTCGCGACCACGCTGCACTCGGGATCGAAGCCCCGGCTGCGAAAGGAGACCGCGAGAGCCTCCGGCCGCGCAGCGAAAGTCGCGAAGACCGCCTCCGGCAGGCCAGCCGGACAGAGCACATCGGCGTCGAAGAACAGCAGGATCGGCGCGCTCGTTGCCGCTGCCCCGGCGTTGCGCGCTGCCGCCGGCCCTGCGGAGCGATCGCGGCGCAGATGGCGCGCGCCGTGGGCCGCGCAGACGGCCGAGAGATCTTCGACGGAGCCGTCGTCGACGACGACGATCTCCGCGAGGCGACCGCTGTCGTTCGCGGCCGCGAGACTCACCAGCAGCCGCGCGAGGGCGCCTCCTGGATCGCGGGCGGGGATGACGACGGCGGCTCGGTCGAGAGACATCGCAGGCTCGCCGGTCTCTAGGAGCTGAATCCGCGGCGCGGGGGGCGGCTTGCACCGGCAATCGTCTTGCCAGCGCGCAGGCGCTCGATCTGATCCGGATCGGGATAGCTCTCCTCCCAATGGCGAACGGCGACCCCGCGCGTCACTCTCGGCAGAGGAGGGAGCGGCTCGTTCAGCACGAAGTGGCGGAGCGCTGCTTCGACCTCCGGGAACCCGAGCGCGACACGGACCGGCGTCGTGCTGGAGAACCGCAGGTTGATTTCGAAAGGAACGAATCGGCCGCGATGCCGCCGCATCTGGACATTGCACGGGCCCGGAGCCGCGAGCGCCGCGGCAACGGCCCGCGCGACCGCCTCGGCATCCGGGTAGTCGCCGGCCTCGGCCGCCACCGTCAGCCCGAACGCGAGGCGGCGCTTCAGCACGATCACGCCGCGCGGGACTCCCTCGAGATCCGAAAGCACGCCCGCGCTGTACTCGTCGTCGTCCGCTCCGAGAAACTCCTGCAGGAGATAGCCGGGCTTCCGCCGGACCTCGGCGAGCGCCTCGGCGTCGTCGACACGGAACCCGCCGCGTGAGCCGCTCGCGCAGCGCGGCTTCGCCCAAAGCGGGAAAGCGAAGCGCCGGACCAGCTGTTCGACGGCGACGTCGTCGTCTGCGGCGGCGAAGGCCGGATATGGAAGCTCTTCGCTCTGCAGCCATTGGCAAGTCTCGAGCTTGTCGCGAGCGATCGCGAGCGACGCGGGAGGAGCGACGAGCGCGACGACGCCGGTTCGATCGCGCAGCTCCTGGGCGAGTCCGGCCAGCCGATCGAGCACGTTCTCCTGGCCGGCAAGCACGGCGTCGATCCGCTCGCTCCGGCAGAGCTCGAAGAGCCACGGTGCGAAGTCGGGGTCGGCCGCCAGCGGCGAGAGCATCGCGCGTTCGGCCCAGTGAAGGCCTGCGGCGAGCGGCGAAACGCAGGCGGCGAGAACGCGGCAGCGCAGCCCGCCAGCGGCGAGCGCCTTGAGAATCCCCTGCGAGACGGTACCGCCAGCAGCGAGGACGAGAACGGTGAGGTCGGGGCGGTCGAAGGGGTCGGTGGGCGAGGGCTGCGCAACGGCGACCACGGTTGTCCATCACGATAGCCCGCGGTCCGGGGTCGGTCAAGGCAGGATTCGCGTCGAACCGGCTTCTGCACTCGGGCCGGCGAACGGTCTTGCTCTGCATCACATGAGCTAGATTACGGGCGATGCTTCTGCGATCTGGCGCCGCGCGATTCGCCGCGGGCGCGTACATGCTTCTCGCGGCCGGCGCCTGCGCCGACAACCGCCCCTCGGTTCTGCTCGTCGTCGAGGACACCGTCCGCGCCGACGCCGTCTCCGCGTACGGTGCCGTCGAAGGAACGACGCCGTTCTTCGACGATCTCGCCGCGCACGGCACGCTCTACCGCCACGCCTACTCCGCCGCTCCTTGGACCGCGCCGTCGCACGCCTCGCTCTTCACCGGTCGCGAACCGCTCGACCACGGCGTCGGCGTGCGCCGCTGGACCCTGCCCGTCGAGCTGCCCACGCTGGCAGAGCGTTTCGCGGCGATCGGCTATGAGACCGTCGGCTTCTCCGAGAACCCGCTCGCCGGCCCTCTCACCGGCCTCGCGCGCGGCTTCCAAACTTTCGGTGAAGAGGCCGTGGACGGCTCGAGCGTCGCTGCCAGCCTGGATCGCTGGCTCGCCGGGCGTGAGGGGCGACGCCGGCCGTTCTTCCTTTTCGTCAATCTCATCGGGGCGCACGCGCCGCATCCGTCGCGCGAGCCGAACCGGTTCGTTCCGCCCACGAGCGCGTCGGCGATCGCCGACCTGCCGCAGCAGGTGATCCCGGAGCCACTCTGCCACCGCCCCCTCTCCCCCGCGGCGCTCGCCGCGCTGCGTGGCCTCTACCTCGGTGACGTCGCGGTCGTCGACGCCCAGTTGGCCAAGGTCGTCGGACAGGCGCGCGCAGCGGCGGGCGAAAGACGTCTCCTCACCGTCGTCACCTCCGACCACGGGGAGCAGTTCGGCGAGCGCGGACAGATGGGCCACCTCTTCGGAGTCGCGCCGTCACTCTTGCATGTTCCCCTCGTCGTGCACGGTCTCGGTGCGCAGGCCGGCCGCGAGGTTGCTGCCCCGGTCGCGCTCACCGGACTCGGCGCCTCGCTGCTCGCCTGGGTGGGCGATCGGGCGCCGTTCGGTGTCGCGTCCTCCTGGCTGGAAGCTCCACCGGGGGCGGAACGGGCGCTCCGTGTTCCGTGGGTCGAGCTCGACCGGCTCGCGGGAACGACGGACCGGCCGCTCTTCGCCGAAATCGAGTCGCAGGCGCGGGAGATCCGGGAGGGCTGCGACGACAGCGACGGTCTCTTCGGCGACCGCACGGCGGCGCTCGCGTTTCCCTATCAGCTCATCGTCTCGGCGCATGCCGGAGCGGAGCTCTATGACGTCGAGCGTGATCCGGCCGGAGAGCACGACCTGGCGCGCGAGCGACCTGAGCTCGTCGCGCGATTGCTTCGCACCCTCGAGAACGACCCGGAGTCACCGCGCGATGCCGACTGAACCTCGGGTTCCGCTTTCGCGCCCTACCCGCCTCCCGGCGTCCGCCGAGGGAGCGGCGAGCGCCTTCTCCGCGGGCGACATCGACGGCTACGGACCGGCGAATCGCAGCTGCGAGGATCTTCTCACCCGACACTTCGGGGCCGCGACGCTGCTCGTCTCGAGCGGCACGCACGCGCTGGAGCTCGCGGCCCTGGCGCTCGATCTCACTTCCGGAGACGAGGTCATCGTGCCCAGCTTCGCCTTCGTCACGACGGCGGCGGCCTTCGCGCGCGTCGGCGCCAGCCTCCGCTTCGTCGACTGCGATGCCGACGGCAACCTCGACCTCGACGATCTCCCCCGCGCCATCACTCCTCGCACGCGCGCCATCGTCGCTCTGCACTATGCCGGAGGTTGCTGCGACCTGGCGCGACTCACCCGGATCGCCGGGGAAGCGGGTGTTTTGCTGGTCGAGGATGCGGCGCAGTCGATCGGGGCATCGTTCGACGGCCGGCCGCTGGGAACGTTCGGCCGCATCGGCTGCCTGAGCTTCGATTCGATGAAGAATCTCACCGCCGGACAGGGTGGGGCGGTGGTGATCAACGATCCGGAAAGCCTCGATCGCTGCCATCGGATCCGCGATCGCGGAACGAACCGGCGCGATTTTCTGGCGGGGCGTGCGGCGGCGTACGAGTGGACCGACGCCGGTTCGAACTTCTCGCTCTCCGGCCTCAACGCCGCGGTCCTCGAACCGCAACTCCGGCGTCTGGAGGAGATCAACGAACGCCGCCGAATCCTGTGGCAACGCTATTTCGATGCCCTCGCCTCTCCGCTTGCCGCCGCAGGCGCGCGGATCGTGCGCCCGGCGCCGCGGGTGAGAAGCAACGCCCACCTGTTCGCGATGGTGTGGCCGAGCCGCGCCCTTCGCGACCGGTTCCTGTCGTTTCTCGATGACGGCGGGATCGGCGCGGCGTTCCACTACACCGCGCTCCACCGGTCGAGCTTCGGGCGGCGCTACGTCACCGAGGGCGAGCGTTTTCCGGGCAGCGAAGTTCTGGCGGACGGCCTCGCCCGGCTTCCTCTCTTCGATGCGCTGAGCGAGGCCGAGCAGTCCCGGGTCATCGAGCGCAC
>JBDSRU010000134.1:0-4120 GCA_039929145.1 Thermoanaerobaculia bacterium | reverse complement strand
CTTCGTCGGCGATCTCATCGCCGACGACGTGTTCGAGCTCTGGAGCGCGCCGATCGCAGGACCCGCGGCCGCCGCAATCAGGCTCCACCCCGCTCCGACGCCGAACGGCGACATCTCGACCAACAGCGACTCCTTCCTCACGATCAGCTCCGACGGCGAGCACGTCGTCTACTACGGCGACCTCGCGACCGACGAACAGTTCGAACTCTGGAGCAGCCCGATCCTCGGTCCCGCCGGAGCTGCAGTCAAGCTCAATCTGCTGCTTTGCTCCAGCTGCGATGTGGCCGCCGCATTCGGCGCCCTCGCCTTTCGAGTTACCTCCGACGGATCGCGTGTCGTGTTCGTCGCCGACCGGACGACGCCCGGCTCGCAGGAGCTCTGGAGCGTTCCCATCGCTGGTCCCGCCGTGGCGGGGACGCGCCTGAGCCCGGACTACGCCGGATCCACCGGGATCTCACAACGGTTCTGGAGCCTCTCCGGCGACGGCACCCGCGTTCAGTTCCAGGGGGTGTTCTCGGCCTCGAACTTCCGCGACCTTTGGTCTGCCGAGGTCGGCGGGTCGGAGGGCAACGCCGTGGCGCTCGCCGACTCCGCCGCGCTGGACGATCTTCCCGGCTACGGCCCCCTCTTCAGCCCGGATGGCGCCACCGTTCTGTTCGACGGCGATCTCGTGGGAACCGACGAAAACTGGTTGTGGAGCCGCCCCTCGGACGGTTCCGGCAGCCGTGTCGCGCTCACCCCGTTCGCCATCGCGGGATCGAACAATGTCAGCTACTTCGATTTTCTCAGCGATGGCTCGGCGATCTATCGCGCCGACGGCGAGCTCGACGAGCGCTTCGAGCTCTTCCGGGTGCCGATCACTGGCGGAGCGTCAGTCAAAGTCAGCGCCGGCCTGCCGCCGGGGGGCGATGTCGACTACTTCGCCATGACGCCCGACCGGCATGGCGCGATCTATTTTGCGGATGGCACACTCGACACCGCCACCGAGCTCTGGATCACCGACTCCCTGGTCTTCGCCGCCGACTTCGAGGAGGAGGAAGACACCTCCGAGTGGTCGTTGACCGCGCCCTGATCCCGCGACGGAATGGCGCCGGGCCACACCGTGTCCGCGCAACGACTGCTCCGGCCGCGCTCGAAGGCGTCCAGCGCCCGGCGCTCGCGGGCGGCAGCGTCTTCGTGGCCCTCATGGAGGCGTGCTAGATCGCCCAGATCTCCGCCGCGCTTTACCAGGTCGCAGGACCGTGCCGCCGCAATCGGTGAGACCGCCAGGCTCCTGCAGGACGGGCGGTCAGGGGCTAGAGGGCACTTCTCGCGGGTCGCATCAGGGGAAAGTGGAACTCCAGGAGAAGGTATCCTCGAGCTCGAAACCGTCGCGCATCCCGCGGAGTAAGATAGCCACAGCTCGCCGGAGGTTCTCCATGCGCTTCTCCCGGACGTTTCGTCTCGCCCTCGTCGTCGCCGGCCTGCTGGCGGTTAGCCGCGACGCTCGGGCGCAGTCTGGCCGCCCGCCGGGGCGGGCCTCCGTATGGGTCGGCCAGGGCGACAGGGTGATGGAGCCGGAAGGGCTGGTCGAGATTTTCAGCAACGGCTTCGAGTTCGGCGACCTTGACTGGCTCATGACCTCCGCCGTCTTCGTCCCACGCACCGACTCCTGTAGTGACACGACCGGAAGACGCTGCGAGTCGCTGATCGGCGACGCGGTCGCCGACGCGGTGAGGTCGCGGCTCGGCGTCGACCTGGTGATCGTGAACTCCGGATCGCTCCGCGCGGCCCTGACCTGCCCGATCGTCGACGTCGGCACCGACGACTGCCCGGCCTATGTGCCGCCGCCGTACCCGATTACCAGCCAGCAGGTCCTCGTCGTACTGTCGTTCGGGAACTTCGTCGTGTCGTTGACGGTCACCGGAACAGAGCTCAAGACGATGCTCGAGAACGGCGTTTCGATGGCGCCTGCCGCCGCTGGCCGATTCCCGCAGGTGTCGGGGATCTGCTTCACGTACGACATCACCCAGGCCGCGGGCTCGCGGATTGTCAGCGCGGTTCACGCGAATGGCGACGGATCGTGCACTGCGAGCCCATACGACCTGACGGAGTTCGCCGACTACACGATTGCGGAGCTGGACTTCACCGCCACCGGGGGCGACGGGTACCCCGACTTCACCGGCCGTTTCGTCACCCACGAGCGCGCCGATCGGATGCTGACCGACTTCATCCTGCAGAACCGGCCGATCCTCCCGACGATTCAGGGCCGCAGCACCTGTCTGGGCGGGACCTGCCCGACCCCCTGACCGCCAAGGGGCCGGCTCTGTCCCGGCGGAGCCGATATCGCGAGAAATGCTCGCGCGTCCCGGGGCGGCGGAGGATCGGCAGCGTGACCGCGCCAGATCTATCGCATCGACCTCGCCGCCGCGTCTCGGTCAACTTCACCGGCACCTGCGAGCTCTTCGCGAGCCCGGGCTGCGCACCCTGAATCCGAGCGACATCCTTCGACCTCCGGCGGGAAAGGCGTCAGCTCTCGGCCAGCGGATCGAACAGGTGCGCACGGGATTCAAATGCGGATAGGCGGGCGGGGAGCAGAGTCCCAGTCTTGGCCGGGGTGGTGCCGAGCCAAGCGAGGGGTGGTTGCCCATTCGGTGGCGAGTGCGAACCCGGTCTGGGATCCGAACCGGATTTGCGCTTGGCTCCATGAAGTCGCTTCGTTGAGGCAAGCGCTTGAGAATCAGCAAGTTCGAACCACCTTGACCGGCGAGGGCGGAGTTCTGGCGCGGGCGCATCGCCATAGTCCTTCATGAATTCTCCGAGCTGGCGCGGTGGGTATCGGCGAATGGGCGGCTGCGCAACCTGTAGACTCGTCGCGAAATTCGAACACCAGTAACGCGCTCTCGGAAGTGATCTCTTGGAGTCGATGGGTCGGTGCCGGAAGGGGGAGACACGGGCTTGATCGGCACGGCGCTCGGGAACTACCGCATCACCGCCAAGCTTGGAGAGGGCGGCATGGGTGAAGTGTGGCGCGCCACCGACTCGAAGTTGCAGCGCGAGGTCGCGATCAAGGTCCTGCCCGCGGCGTTCATCGAAGACAAAGAGCGGCTGGCGAGATTCGAGCGCGAGGCGCAACTGCTCGCTCAGCTCCATCATCCCAACATCGCTTCCATTTTCGGCCTCGAAGAGTCGGAAGGCGTACGCGCACTGGTGATGGAGCTCGTCGAGGGCGAGGACCTTGCCGAGCGGCTGGCACGCGGGCCGTTGCCTCTCGGTGACGCCCTGACCATCGCCAGGCAGATCGCCGAGGCGCTCGAGGTGGCGCACGACAAAGGCATCGTGCACCGCGACCTGAAGCCGGCCAATATCATGCTGACTGCGGACGGCACGATCAAGGTGCTCGACTTCGGACTGGCCAAGGCGCTCGATCCGGCCGGGGCGGCGCATTTGCCGGACAAGTCGCCGGCGATGATGAATTCGCCGACCCTCACCGCTGCGGGCACGCAGCTCGGCATGATCCTCGGCACCGCCGCCTACATGTCGCCGGAGCAGGCGAAAGGCCTGCCGGTCGACAAACGCGCCGACATCTGGGCCTTCGGTGTCCTGGTCCACGAGATGCTTGCCGGCCGGCGACTCTTCGCGGGCGATTCGGTGACCGAGACGCTGGCGAGCGTGTTGCGCAACGACATCGACTTCTCGACGCTTCCGGCCGCCACCCCGGCGGCGATTCGCGCGCTGCTGCGCCGCTGCCTGGAGCGCAGTCCGAAGAACCGGCTGCGCGACATCGGCGACGCGCGGATCGCTCTCGACGAGGTGATCCGCGGCGACGGTGCGATCGAGCCGTCGCTTGCCTTGCCGTCGCGCGGTGCCTCGCGCCGCGAGATCGCCGCCTGGGTGGCCGCCGGGGTCCTCGCCGCCATCGCTCTCGGCTTGGGCGCCTTCCTCTGGCGCCGGGGCGCTCCGGCGCCGCTCGTGCCGCGCTTCACGCAGCTCACCTTTGCGCCTCAGTTCCTGTCGAACGCGCGCTTCGCACCGGACGGCCGCACCGTGGTATCGAGCGCGGCGCGCGAGGGCAATCGCTCCGAGCTCTTCGTCCATCGTTCGGGCGACCCGCAACCGCGAGCGCTCGGCCGCGCGGAGA
>JBDSRU010000133.1:0-12698 GCA_039929145.1 Thermoanaerobaculia bacterium | reverse complement strand
ATGGCGCAGAACTTCGACGTCTTGAAGAGCCAGCTGGGCTTCAACAATCCGCAGATCGAGACCAACCGGTTCTCGCTGCGGCGCGAGGCGTTCCGCCTGCTCGAGGATTCGGACGAGGAGTGGGAAGACAAGCTCGAGAACGAGTTCCGCGTCGCCGACCTCTGGCAGGTGCCCGAGTTCCGCCGCTTCTGCAAACCGTTCGCCCCTGAGAGCGCCGGGCCGCAGCCCGGTCTGGTGATTCCCTTCGAGACCACGGTCACCTTCGGGCTCAACTTCTTCGGCTGGCCGCTGGGGCCGGGAGACAGCGCCTACGATCCGTCGCACTTCGCGACCAAGATCCGCGAGGTCGGCAGCTGGTTCACCAACTACAGCGGCCTGCCGCTCTCGAACACGCCGCGGGTTTACGTGGTCCCGGTCGGCGCCGACGTCTTGCGCTCGCCGAGCGACGACCTCTTCCAGACGCGCGAGTGGCAGGTCATCGACCAGGTGATTCCGGTGCCGTTTCCGCTCGGGGCGAACGACCTCGACAACCCGGCCTGGATCCCCTCCAACGATTCGCTCTCGGAGAGCTTCGCCAGAATCCGGCGGCAGGGGGCCTTCCGGGCCTACCACACCGACGGCATCGAGCCGGTCGACCCGGAGGAGCTTTCGACCGACAGCCGGCTCGTCGGCCGTTCCGTCTGGAACAGCAAATGGCTGATGATCATTCCCGGCGGCACGTTGCTCAACGATCCGGACACCGGCCTCGACACTTTCATTCACGGCCTGGAAGTCCCCGGCGGCAACGGCGAGCGGGACGGCAACGGAGTGAAGGACATCCAGCTCTTCTTCTCTACTTATGCGTACACGGGAAACTGAGGACGCCATGCGAACCGCTAACCGCTCACGTGCAGGCCGCTTCCTCCTGCTCCCACTGGTCGCCGGACTCCTGCTGCCGGTCCCGGCGACTGCCAAGATCCCCGAGCCGAACCATGTCTTCTACGGCACCGCCACGCGCAACGGCGTGGGGGTTGCGTCGGGGATGGTCGCGGTGCGCCTCGTCGAGGGCTCAGCGGACCTCGCCCAGTTCGTGCTCGGCTCCGATCCCAGGATCGGCGACCGATACGTGCTGAGGATTCCGATCGACACCGTCGATCCGCGAGATCCTGGAGCGGCCAGGGCCGGCGATCCGGTTCAGTTCTACCTCGACGGCGTGCCGTCCGGTACGGGGACGGTGGGCGAGCGCGGCGACGTGCAGCGCATCGACGTCGACCCGGCGAACGGCGGCCTGCCGACGCTTACGATCGGAGACCTTTCGCTCTACGAAGGCAACGCAGGAACGACGGCCTTCGCCTTCACCGTGACCATGTCGGCGTCCCTCGGCCAGGACGTGACCTTCAAGTGGGGGACGGCGACAGGGACCGCAACGCCCGGCATCGATTTCGTGAGCGTGCCGGCGACGACCAGCGCGACGATCGGGGCCGGTAACACCACGACGACCCTGTCGGTGCAGGTCAACGGCGAGACCTTCCAGGAAGACAACGAGACATTCCTGGTCAATCTGTCGAACGTCAGCGCCAACGCGACGATCTTCGACGGCCAGGCCGTGGGAACGATTCTCGACGACGACCGCCCGCCGGCGATCTCGGTCGCCGATGTGCAGGTCCTCGAAGGCGACGCCGGGACCACCGCCGCGGTCTTCCAACTCACTACCTCCCGTCCCATCGCGCAGGCGGTCACAGTCAACTTCGCCACCGCGAACGGCACCGCGACGACGGCGAACAGCGACTACCAGTCGGCCTCCGGCCTTGCGACCTTCGCGCCGAGCACGACCTCGACCTCGGTGACCGTTCAGGTCGTCGGCGACAACGTCAACGAGGACGACGAGACCTTCCTCCTGAACCTGTCCGGGGCGAGCGCCAACTCGACGATCGCCGACACGCAGGCGATCGGCACGATCTACGACGACGACGGATTCCTGACCTTCATCGAAGCCAAGAGCCTGGCGCTGATCGAGGCGCTCTTCGGCGTCTCCGGCCTCGCTGTCAGCCCCGACGGAGCTCATCTCTACGCCACCGGCCAGTTCGACGATGCCGTTGCGGCCTTCGCTCGCAACCCGGTGTCCGGAGCCCTGACCTACATCGACGTGCTGCGGGACGGCGACGTCCAGGGCCTCTTGACCATCGACGGCCTGGACGGCGCCGAATCCGTGGCGGTCAGCCCGGACGGCGCCCATGTCTACGTCGCCGGCTTCAACGACGGCGCCGTGGCCGCGTTCGCGCGCAATACGGCCACCGGACAGCTGACCTACCTCGAGTCCCACAAGGATTCGAGCCTCGGCGGCACGGCCTCGGGCATCCTCGGCGCCTCGACCCTCATCCTCAGTGCCGATGGCGGAGACCTCTACGTCGCCAGCTTCACCAGTGACGCCATCGCCCACTTCAGGCGCGACACGGTGGTCGCGAGCCCGGGCTACGGCAAGCTCACATTCCAGAGCGCGGTTGTCGATGGCGTTGGAGGCGTCAATGGGCTCGACGGCGCGGCATCACTCCGGTTGTCGCCGACCGGCAATCATCTCTACGTCGCCGGCTCGGTCGACAAAGCGGTCGCGGTGTTCAGTCGCGACGGCGGCACCGGCGCGCTGACCTTCGTGGAAGCCAAGGTCGACGGCCAGGCCGGCGTCAACGGCCTCGACGGCGTCAACAGCGTCGCGGTATCGGTCGATGGCGAGAATGTCTATGCCACCGGCGCCGCCGAGGACGCTCTGGCGGTCTTCACCCGCGACGACGGCACGGGGGCCCTCACCTTCCAGAACATGCTGGTCGACGGCGTGAACGGGATCGACGGTCTCGACGGCGTGTCGAGCGTGCAGGTGAGCTACGACGGCCGCTACGTCTACGCGGGCGGCTACCTCGACGACTCGCTCGATGTCTTCGCCCGCGATCCGGCGAGCGGCAACCTCAGCCTGATCGAGCGCCACCGCAACGGATTCAGCGGGGAAACTGGGCTCGCCCGGGTGGTCGAGCTCGCGGTGACCGCCGACGACCAGCACATCTACGGCGCGGGCCAGAACGACGACGCCATCGCGGTCTTCATGCGCGATGCCATCGCTCCCCTCGGTCCGAACAGTCTCATCAGCCCGAGCCACACGGTGAGCGTCTTCTCGAACGATCCGACGGTCGACGCCGTCTGGTCAGGAGCCAGCGACAATCCCGGCGGCAGCGGCCTTGCGGGCTACTCGATCGTCTTCGACAACCTCGCGCTCACCAACCCCGACGGGACGATCGAAGTGCCGCAGACCGCCGCGCCGGCCTACGGGAATACCAGCCCGCCGCTACCGGACGGAACCTCCTTCTGGTTCCATCTGCGGGCCTGCGACCTCGCCGGGAACTGTGCGCTGACTCAGCATCTCGGGCCGTTCTTCATCGACTCGACGGTGCCGGTGAATCCGCTGGCAATTCTCTCCACCAGCCACGTGCTCGCTCCGGCGCTCAATACCGACCGGACGATCGACATGTCCTGGTCAGCGGCGAGCGACAACCTCTCCGGAGTCGACGGCTACTCGTTCTACTTCGACAACCTCGCCGCATCTGCCTGCGATCAGGTGAAGGACGTCGAGGAGTCGACACTTTCCACGACCAGCGCGTCGCTCGACGACGGGACCTGGTACTTCCACCTGTGCACGCGGGACAACGCCGGTAACTGGAGCGCTGCGGCGACCGCCGGTCCCTACATCGTCGAAGCGGCGCCGCCTTCGGTGGTCGCGATCGAAACCGTGGCCGACACCGACGACGGGCTGCTCACCGCCGACGAAGAGACCGTCACGCCGATCACCCAGATCGTCGTCTCCTTCAGCGAGCCGGTGGCCGATCCGGCCGGCGACAGCGATCCGGACGACGTGACGAATCCGGCGAACTTCCAGCTCATCCGGCCCGGCGGCGACGGCGTCTTCCAGACCGCGAGCTGCGTCGCCCTGGTGGGCGACGACATCAAGACTCTGCCGGCTTCGGTCGACTATCTGGTGGCAAGCCGCACGGCGATCGCGCAGTACGACAGCGTCATTTCCCTCCAGGCGTCGAGCTATCGCCTCCTGGTGTGCGGCTCGACCTCGATCCTCGACCTTGCAGGCAATGCGCTCGACGGTGACGTCAACGGCACGGGCGGCGATGATCGGGTCGTCCCGTTCAAGGTCCTCTCTGGCGACCTGCTGCACAATCCGAATTTCGACAGCTCGATCAGCAGTTGGACCACGTTGCCGGCGACCCCTGGAGTCGTCCGCTTCGACAGCGAGGACAGCGACGGCTGGGTAGTCTCGGGCTCGGCACTGATGGAGTTCGTGAGCGGCACCCCGACCTACGGCCTGTCGCAGTGCGTGCAGGTCGTCGATACCTCCAACTACACCTTCGGCGGGCGCGTCATCACGGAGAGTCCTTCCGCGAGCGCCCCGCAGGCGTTCGGCCAGGTGCAGTACTACGGCTCGACCAATTGCACCACGTCGGTCCTCGGCACAGAGGTTCTGGGGCCGGTGGTCGCGGGCGACACCGGTGCCGCCTGGGTTGCGCTCACCGAGGCGCCGCATACGCCTCCGGCCGGTGCGCGTTCGGCCTACGTCTCGTACCTCGCGGTAGCGGGCACGGCGCCGAGCTTTGCCACCCGCTTCGACACGCTCTTCTTCCGGGTCGAAATCGGCGGGCTGTTCGCCGACGGATTCGAGTCGGGCGATTCGTCTCTGTGGTCCGCGACGGTTCCATAAGCGGGACCGACCGCTGCCGTCAGTCTGACGGGGAGCTCCGGAACGGTTCTTCCGGAGTTCCTCGCACGGTGGTCTACTGCTTTCTCGATTTCGGCGAAGGGGGCGCGCAGCGCTTGACTCTCGCCACTTGCGGCGCGCTGCGCCGCGACCACTTTCTCCCCCGCATTCTCTGCGCCCGGGGCGACGGCTCGCTGGTCGACCGGGCGCGCGCGCTGGGAGTCCCGGTCCGCACCCTCGGCCGGCTGCGGCGGCCGTTCGACGTCGGGGCCATCGCGCTGCTCGTGCGCGAGCTTGAACGTCTCCGTCCCGAGATCGTGCACGTCGCGCTCTACAGCCGGGCGAGCCCCTACTTCCGCCTCGCGGCGCGCCTCGCGGGCGTGCCGCTGGTCGTCGCGCAGGACTGGTCGCAACCCGGGCCGCAGCCGGCGCTCAGGCGATCCGCCGATCGCCTGCTGCGACATGGCACCCGCTTCCTCGCCGCTTCGCACGCGCAGGAGCGCGAGCTCCTGTGCGCCGGAATCCGCGCGGAGCAGATCGCCGTGGTGCACGCCGGCGTCGACGTCGAGCGGCTCGGAGGTGGTCTCCGGCAGGTGACCCGGACCGGTCTAGGGCTCGAACCGGACCAACCCATGGCGCTCGTTTCCGCTCGCCTGGCAGCGGCGAAGGGGCACGAGGACCTCATCACGGTACTCCCCTCTATTCTCGCGCGCGCGCCGCGCCTGCAGCTCTTTTTCGCCGGCAGCGGCCCCCTCGCGGGTGCGCTCGCCGAACGGCTGCGCCGCGAGGGCCTGGACAGAAGCGTTCGCCTCCTCGGCCATGTGGAGAACATTCCCGACCTTCTGGCCGCCGCCGATTTCGTCGTTCTGCCGTCGCGGATCGAGGGCCTGCCTTCGGCGCTGCTCGAGGCCTACGCTGCCGGCCGCGCGGTGGTCGCAACCGCCGCCGGCGGCGTCGGAGAGGCGCTCACTGACGGGGTGGAGGGGCGTCTCGTTCCGCTGGGGGACGGCGCGGCGCTCGCCGCCGCAGTCTCCGAGCTCGCCACCGACGCGGCCCTCCGGGCGAAAATGGGCGAGCGCGGCCGTTCGCGCGTCGAGCGCGACTTCCAGCTCGACCGCGCTACGCTCCGGCTGGAGGCGGTCTACGAGCGATGGCTGGCAGAGGCGGAACGGCGACTCGACCGCGCGTGCTGAAGCGGACGATTCTGCATCTTCGCAGCAGCCGCACGCTTGCCGGTCCCGAGCGCCATCTGCTCGAACTCCTGCCCGGGCTCGCGGCTCGCGGCGTCGTGACGGAGGTCGCGCTGCTGTACCGTCGCCGCCCAGGAGACGGAGAAGTGCACCCGCTCCTCGAGGAGCTCGGGGTGGCAGGGATTCCCGCTTTTCAGATCGACGATCCCGACCGAGTGGGGCGGGAGGCCCGGAAGCATCTGGTCGGCCGTCTCCGCCGCGGCGACATCCGCGCGCTGCACGGTCACGATCCGAAATCGAACTGGCTGATCGCGCGAGTCTGCCGGGCGGGCGGCCGGCCGGCCGTAGCCGACGCCGGCGGTGCAGCACTGCGGCGGCTGGCGACACTCCACCTCCACACCCGCGAGACCTTGGCACTCCGGCTCTATCGACGCCTCGACCTCGCGCTGGTTCGCCGCTTCGACGGTGTCATCGCCGTCTCCCGGGGGCTACTGGCGGACGTCGCGAAGGCGACAGATACCCGCTCTTACGGCCGCGCGCCCACGCCGAGCCTGCGTGTGATCGCCAACGGCATCGACGGCGAAAAACTTCGCTCCCGCGCGGCCGCGACGCCCCCCTTCCCTCGCAGCGATCTCGCTTCTCCAGTTCTCGTCGCCGCCGGTCGGCTCGCGCGACAGAAGGGGTTCGATCTGCTCCTCGCGGCGTTGCCCAGGATCATCGCCGCGTTTCCGCGTCTGGAGTTGTGGCTCGCCGGGGAGGGTCCGGAACGCGCGGCGCTCGCCTTGCAGGTCGAGCGCCTCAAGCTCGGCGGACAGGTGCGCCTGCTCGGCGAACGGCGCGATCTCGCGGCGCTCTTCGCCGCCGCCGACGTCTTCATTCTGCCGTCGCGCGGCGAGGGTTCGCCCTACGTGCTGCTCGAGGCGATGGCCATGGGTCTACCTGTCGTCGCCACGGCAGTGGGCGACGTCCCCGAGACGCTCGGCGACGAGGCCGGCGCCGCGCTGGTCCCGCCCGGGAACGCGGCTGCGCTCGGCGAGGCGATCCTCGGCCTGCTGCGGTCTCCCGGCGAGGCCAGGCTCCGTGGGCAGATGGCCCGGGAGAGGATCGACCGCAGCCGCTCGGCCTCGCGCATGGCGGACGAGACCGCCGCCTTTTACTCGCAGGTCCTGCCGTGAGAAGGGGCGTGTTGCGCGTCGCGATGATCGATCCGGGAGCGATCGCACCTTTCCATGACGACGCTCTCTGCCGCGCCCTCGCGGCCGAAGGCTGTGAGGTCGAGCTGATCACGGCGCCGTTCGCCTACCATCCGTGGCCGGCAGCGGCGGGCTACGTGCGCCAGGAGCCCTTCGCCGCCGGTGCCGGAGAGGGCGGTACCGGCCAGCGCACGCTCCGGCGCCTGCGCCGGGCGTTCGCCTATCCGCTGGCGTGGCGGAGGCTCGAAAGCGAGCTCGAGCGGCGCCGGCCGGAGATTGTGCACCTGCAGTGGTCCCTGCTGCCGGCGGTCGAGCGGCGGTCGCTCGGCCGCTTGCGGGCCGCCGGAGTCGCCGTCGTGCAGACGGTGCACAACGCCCGGCCGCGAGCGGGCGAGCGCACCGGCTTGCCGGTCGGCGCCACGCTCGCTCCGCAAGCGGATGCCTGGGTGGCGCTCTGCGAGGCGACCGCGGCGGCCCTGCGCGCCGATCACCCGGCGCTGGCGGACAGGGTCCGTCACATTCCGCCGGGAATCGACCGGCCCGGGTGCGATGGCTCCGCCGACCCGGGAAGCCGCGCTGAGGCGCGGGCCCGCCTCGGGCTCGAAGCCGAAGGACCCCTGGCGCTCTTTCTCGGCCTTATCCGCCCCTACAAGGGACTCGACGTTTTGCTCGAGGCCTTTGCGAGGCTGCAGCGGGATCTGCCGGCTGCGCGGCTCGTCATCGCCGGGCGCGCGGCCTCCTCCTTCCGACCGTATGCGCGTCAGATCGAGCGTCTGCGGCTCGGCGAGCGCGTGCACACCGATTTGCGCTACCTTCCGCAGTCGGTGATGGCGGACTATCTGACTGCAGCCGACCTCGTCGTGCTGCCCTATCGCGCAGCGTCGCAGAGCGCGGTGCTCGGCGCTGCGCTGGCGTGTGACCGCCCGGTCGTTGCGAGCGCGGTGGGCGGTCTGCCCGAGATGCTGCCGGAGAGCGCCGACGCGATGCTCGTTCCGGCCGGTGACGTGCCGGCCCTGGCGCGCGCCATCGGAGACCTGCTCGCCGCTCCTGCGCGCGCCGCGGAGCTCGGGCGGCGGGCTGGCGACGCGGCGCGACAGCGGTTCCGGTGGGCCGGCGCCGCAGCGGCGACGGTGGAGCTCTACCGCGAGCTCGTCGCCGCGCGCGCCGCAGCGAGACCGGCATGACGGCCCCCGGGCAAGAGCCGGGCGCGCCGCCGGAGGGCGGTGGAGTCCGGGACGACGAGCTCCCACTCGCCACCGTAGTGATACCGATGCGCAACGAAGCCGGCTCGATCGCGCGCTGTCTGGCTGCCGTTCAGTCCCAGGACTATCCGCGCGACCGGCTCGAAGTCTTCATCGTCGATGGCGCCTCCCGGGACGGCTCACGGGCGATCGTCGAGCGCACGGTCGGCGGCGATGCCCGCTTCAAACGCCTGGAAAATCCCGGTGGGCTTGTGCCCGTAGCGTTGAATCTCGGCCTCGCCGCCGCGCGTGGCGAGGTCTTTCTGCGCATCGACGCGCATACGATCGTCGAGCCGGACTATGTGCGACGCTGTGTCGAGCTGCTGCGCGCGTCCGGCGCCGAGAACGTCGGTGGCCCGCTGCTGCCGGTGGGAGCGACGACGCTCGGCGACGGTATCGCCGCCGCCATGCGCTGCCGGTTCGGAGTCGGGCCGGCCCGGTTCCGCTATGCGCGCGCCGTCGAAGAGGTGGACACGGTCTATCTCGGTGCTTTTCCGCGCGCGCTCTTCGAGCGCATCGGCGGGTTCAGCGAGGCGATGGTCCGCAACCAGGACTATGAGATGAACTACCGCATCCGGCGCGCCGGCGGGCGCATTCTCGTCGACCCGGCGATCCGCTCGACCTATCTCGTGCGCCCTGACCTGCCGTCACTCTGGCGCCAGTTCGCGAGCTATGGCTACTGGAAGGCACAGATGCTCCGGCGCTATCCGCGTTCGCTGCGCTTGCGCCAGGTCGCCGCGCCGGGGCTCGTCGCGGCGCTCTTCGGAACGCTGCTCGCGAGCCTTGCCGGCATCACAGGCATGGCCGGGGAATCGGGAAGCGCTGGCACCTGGCTGCCGGAGGGCGCGCGCTGGTTCTTTCCGGCACTCGTGGCGCTCTATCTCGCGGCGAGCCTCGGTTTCGCCGCGGCAATCGGCCTGCGGCGCGGGCTGCGGGTCGCGATCGCCCTGCCGGCGATCTTCGCCACCATGCATCTTGCGTGGGGCGGCGGTTTCTGGATCGGAGTGCTCCTGCCGCTCCGCGCCGGGCGTCGTGGTGGCCGGTCGTGACGGCAGCGGCGAGGGGCCCCGGCGAGCGCGCTGCCCGCGCCGGCGTGGCAAGCGCCGTGGAGTGGGCCGGAGCCGCCGCCGTGGCGGTTGCGCTCGTCTTCCAGAATCCGTACGGCGAGCTCGGCCCGGAGAGCGACCGATTCCTGCTCCTGCAGGTCTTGGCTCTCGTGATGGTCGGACTCACGGTGTTCGCGCCCGCCTCGTCGTGGCGGGTGCGAATGGGGTCGCCGCTCGCGCGGGCGGCGACCGTCGTGGCGCTCGCCGGCGCCGTCGCGACGGTTACGGCGGTCGATCCGGTGCGAAGCCTCCTCGGCGCGCCGCCTCGGCTCTACGGCCTGACGAGCGAGCTCGCGCTGGTCGTCCTCTTCCTGCTGCTGGCGCCGCGCCTGGCCACGGTCGCTGCGCGGGAGCGTTTCGAGACCGCCGTGCTCGCTGCGATGGGCGCGACGGTCGCCTATGCTCTCGTGCAGTGGGCGGGTCTCGATCCGTTGCGCTGGCAGGTCGACTGGCAAGGTAGGCCGACCGCGGCGCAGGGCAACCCGCTCTTTCTCGCGCAGGCGCTCGTGGGACTGGTGCCGATCGCCGCCGGACGGGCGGTCGCCCGCTTCGAGACCGGAGGGCGAATCGCGGCGGGGGCCGCGGCGGCGCTCGCCGCCCTCGCCTTCGCCATCGTCTTGCGCACCGGCGAGCGCGGGCCACTGCTCGGGCTCGCGGTGGCGGCGGTCGTTTTCGTCGCTCTCGGCTGCCTTTCGAGCCGCGAGGTGCGCGCGCGGCGCGTCGGCGCGACGCTCGCAGGTCTGCTGGGAATCGTTCTCGTGGCCGGTGCGTGGTTCGCGTGGCAGCGCGCCGAAAGCTTTACCGGCACTGCGAAGCAGCGGCTCCTGCTCTGGCGAGCGGTCGTGGGCCTGTTCGAGGCGAGTCCTCCGTCGCGCCTTCTGGTCGGCTTCGGAGCGGAGTCCTTGCCGATCGTCCTCCCGCCTTTTCTGCCGCCCGAGCTTCCGGAGCGCATCTGGCGTCCCGACCTCTACCACGATCGCGCTCACAACGCGGTGCTCGACGCGCTCGCCTCCGGCGGTCTGCTGCGGCTCGCGGCCGGGCTCGGATTGGCGCTCGCCGCGACCCTCGCCGCGCTGCGCTTCGCGAGTGTCCTCCGGCGGCGAGCGCAGGAGTCCGGAGCAGCTCCCGAACGTTTCCGCGGCGCCGGATTCGCCGCGGCGCTGGCCGGCCTCGTCGTGATGGGGCAGTTCGGTGTCTCGACAGCGGCGACGTCGGTGCTCTGCTGGCTCACCCTGGCGCTCCTCGACGGAGCCCAAAGCGGTCCGGAAATCCGCCTCGGGTGGGTGGCGCCCGCCCCCAGCGGAAAGCGCGCCAGCGAGGCACTTCGCCAAGCCCGCCTGCGGGAGCGTCTGAGCGGTCGCCTGCTCGCCGTCATGTTGCTCGCGCTCGTCGCCTTCGGTGCCTGGGTTCCCGCCCAGCGCGAGGGCGACGCGATGGGCGGGCAAGTGCTGCTCCTGCTCCTCCTTGCGGCGGGCGGCATCGCGCTCGCCCTGGCGAGCCGCGCGGCGGACCCGGGGTTCGCGACCGCGTCCGATGTGGGGCTGGTGCCGCGAGGCGCCGGGAGTGCGCCGATGGCTCTCTCCGTGCTCGTGGTGCTCGCCGCGGTGGCAACCGTCGCGCTCGTGCAGCTGCCCCTCATGGCGAGCGGCGTCGCGCTCAAACAGGGGAGGACGGCGTTCGAGGCCGGAAGGGCGGACCTCGCGGTGCCGCTCCTCCAGCGCTCGTGGCGGCTCGCGCCCGCCTTCGAGGATCCCGCAGTGGCGCTCGCTCGCGCCGAGCAGCGGCTGGCGGAAGGCGCGATCGATCCGGCGCAGCGCACCGCCGGGTTCGGACGCGCCGCCGCCGCGCTCGCGGAGGCGCGGCGCCGACACCCGGGGCTCGCCGGACTCGCGCTCGAGGAGGCGCATCTCGCCGCGCGCCGCGCCGACGGCGCCGCCACGGCGGAGGAGCGCAGCGCCCAGTTCGCGACTGCTGTAGCCGCTTATCGCGACGTGCTGGCCCGCGACCCCCAGAGCTCGACGGTGCATCGCGGACTCGGTGCTGCGCTGCTCGCACTCGATCGCCTCGACGAAGCGGCGAGCGAGCTCGAGACCAGTGTGCGGCTTGCGCCGCGCTCGCTCGAATCGCGGTTGCTGCTCGGGCGCCTGCGGCTCGCCACCGGCGAAGAGGAGGCTGCCCTTGGCGCATTCCAGGCGGCGCGCGCGATCGATGCGCCGCGCGCCCGGCGGCTGCTCGAAGGGCTCGTGCGGGCGCGACCGGAGGACCCCTCGGCGCTGCGCGATCTGGCGTTGTTCGAGATCGTCGAGGGCCACAGGAAGGAGGCGATCGCCGCGCTCCAGCGCGCCATGGCGCTCACCGCGCCGCAGGACCTGCCGCCGCTCGTGCGCCTCACCGGGCTCGCGGCCAGGTTGAGTTGAGGGACAAGCGACTCGCGTGCGCCTCGCTCTCGCCTCCTTCGAGTACCCGCCCGAAACCGGCTTCGGCGGCATCGGCACTTATACCTGGACCCATGCGCGAGCGCTGGCGCGGGCGGGGCACGAAGTCCATGTCCTCGCCGGTGCGGCGAAGTCCGGTCCGCTGCGCTGCGAGCGCGAGGGCGAGGTCACGGTCTGGCGGGGGTCGGCGCCGCCGGGTGTCCGCCGGCTCGCGCGCTGGATCGGCACTGCCGGCGGTTGGTGGAGCCGTAACCGGATCGAGACCGGCGCGAGGATGCGCCTCCTGCTGCGCACTGCCGCCGCCGGGAAGCCCTTCGATCTGGTGGAGTTTCCCGACTGTGGCGGCGAAGGGCTGGCGCTCGAGTCGCGCCACGCGCGCTCCTTCCTGGTGCGCTTCCACTCCCCGGCTGAGCTCATCATGCCGTTCTACGACACCCGCGCCGGCGATCGCTGGCTCTGCGCGCGGCTCGAGCGGCGGGGTTTCCGCCGCGCCGCCACGGCGACCGCCTGCTCGGCGTTCATGGCCCGCGAGATCGTGGAGCGGCTCGGAATCCGCATGCCGGTCGCGGTGGTCCCCAACGGTTTCGAAGCGCCGGCCGATTCCGGTACGGCGGCGTTCGACCTGCGCGCCCGCCTCGGCGTCGCGGCGGATCGTCCGGTCGTGCTCTTCGCCGGCCGGATCGAGCCGCGCAAGGGCGCAGGGCTGCTCGTCGAACTCGTGCCCGAGCTGCTGCGGCGGCGCGCGCTGTCGTTCGTGCTCGCGGGAGACGATCTCTTCGGCATCGCGGCGCGCGAGATCGCGCC